>CANRHF010000157.1 GCA_947630345.1 uncultured Oscillospiraceae bacterium
GCCTGCTTATGGGTCTCGATAGAGGCGGCCGCGCTGAGAATCATTCTGCGGAAATCGGCCCCGTTTATGGTCTGCCTCAATGGTTACACCTCCGAATGTTATCCAATCATCATGGAATCAATATATACGTTTACGGCCCGGACCTGGGTGCCGGTACACTTGGTAACGACATAGCGCACCTCGGAAATAATAGACGTGCCTACCGCCCCCAGATTTACCCCGTTGTCCACCATGATGTGCAGATCAATGGAGATGGTATCGTCTTCGTGGAAGTGGACGCGGACGCCTTTGGCCAGGGACTCCTTGCGCAGCAGATGGTACACCCCGTCGGTGACGGAGCGGGCGGCCATGCCCTTCACACCGAAGCAGTTGGTGGCGGCATTGCCCACGATATCGGTGTACACACTGGTGCTGACGTTGACGGAGCCGTTTTCGTTGTTCTGCCGGATCATAGCAATTCCCTCCTGTATCGGAATCGGTCAGACCATGCTGGCTTCCCAACACGCGGGGGCGGTCAGGCCCAGCATTTTCACGACGGTGGGGGCGACGTTCGCCAGGCCGTACTTGCCCGGCTGGATGTCCCAATGGTGGTCGGTGTCGTAAATGATGAAGGGCACCGGATTCAGAGAGTGGGCGGTGCGGACGGAGGTCTTGCCCTTCTTGGTCTCCAGCATCTGGTCGGCGTTGCCGTGGTCGGCGGTGATGAGGACGGTGTAGCCGTACTTATCCGCCGCCCGCAAAATGGCGGCCAGGCCCTCGTCCACCCGCTCCATGGCGTAGATCACGGCCTCCAGCACGCCGGTGTGGCCCACCATGTCGCCGTTGGGGTAGTTGCAGCGGAGGAACTGGAACTGCTTTGACGCCATCTGGGCCACCAGGCGCTCCGTGATCTCCTTGGACTTCATGGCGGGGGCCTGCTCAAAGGGGATCACGTCGGAGGGGATCTCCTCGTAGACCTCCAGCTTTTCGTCCACCTTCCCGGACCGGTTGCCGTTCCAGAAGTAGGTGACGTGGCCGTATTTCTGGGTCTCGGACAGGGCATACTCGTGGATGCCCGCGGCGCAGAGGACCTCGGTAAGGGTGTTGGAGATCACCGGCGGCTGCACCAGGTAGTGCTCGGGGATGTTCAGGTCCCCGTCGTACTGGAGCATCCCGGCGAACTTGACGCCGGTGTAGTCCCCCCGGTCAAAGTAGGGGAATTCCTTCCGGTCGAAGGCCAGGGAGATCTCTTGGGCCCGGTCGCCCCGGAAGTTATACAGGATCACGCTGTCCCCGTTTTCGATTTTGCCCACAGGCTGGCCGTCCTTGGCGATGACGAAGGCGGGCAGATCCTGATCGATGCAGCCGGTCTCGGCCCGGTAGGTCTCGATGGCTTCCTTCGCGCTGGGGAACTGACGGCCCTGACCCTGAACGTGGGTGCGCCACCCGGCCTCCACCATGGGCCAGTTGGCCTGGTAGCGGTCCATGGTGATCTTCATCCGGCCGCCGCCGGAGGCGATCAGGTATTCATAGCCCTCGCCGGACAGGGAAGTAAGGACGCCTTCCAGCTGATCCACATATTCCAGGGCGGAGGTGGCGGGCACGTCCCGGCCGTCCAGCAGGATGTGGCAGCAGACCTTCTTGACCCCCTCCTGCCGGGCTTTTTTCAGCAGGGCGATCAGGTGGGAGATGTTGGAGTGAACATTGCCGTCAGACAGCAGGCCCAGGAAATGGAGGGCGTGGCCGGCTTTGGCGTTGGCGATCAGATCCTGCCAGGTCTCGGACTGGAACAGGGCGCCGTTTTCGATGGATTCCCCCACCAGCTTGGCGCCTTGAGAGTAGACCTGGCCGCAGCCCAGGGCGTTGTGCCCCACCTCGGAGTTGCCCATATCGTCGTCGGAGGGAAGTCCGACGGCGGTGCCGTGGGCCTTGAGCCAGGTGTGGGGGCAGGTTTCCAGGAGACGGTCCAGGGTAGGGGTTTTGGCCAGGGCCACCGCGTCGCCGGGGCCGCCGTCGCCCTTGCCCACGCCGTCCATAATGACAAGAACAATGGGTTTTACCATAAATAAACCTCCAGAGCAGGAAAATTCTCACTTTCCAGCCATAATCTTGTTTGTATATTTTACATCATTTCTTTTCAAGTTACAACCCATTTTTAAAAATTTCCGTTCCGCACAAAAAAAGAACCAAAACCCCCTCCAATTTGAGCAAAGCGGGCAGTTTCCGCCGGAGACGGGCACTTCCATCCACGGAAATGTCCAGCCGCCGGAGACGGGCGCCTCCGGCGGAAGGGCCGGGCCCCATTTTAGGAACCCGGCCCATTAAGGAAAATCAATTCATAGCGGGCTTTCCGTGGGCGAACAGCTCGCCGATCCGCTCCCGCAGGGCCGCCGCTTCCGGCGTGTCCTCCTGCCCGTGGGCGTCGATCCACCCGGCGGCGGCCTGCTGAGCCTGCTGGAGAGTCTCCAGATCGGTAGAGACGCTGGCCACCCGGAAGGCGGGCATCCCGGACTGCCGGGAGCCGAAGAAGTCCCCAGGGCCCCGGAGCTTTAGATCCTCCTCCGCGATGCGGAAGCCGTCGTTCGTGGCGCACAGAGCCTTGAGCCGGGCCAGGGTCTCGGGCGCCCGGTTGTGGGTGGTGAGAATGCAGTAGCTCTTGGCGCCGCCCCGGCCCACCCGGCCCCGGAGCTGAT
The DNA here is from genome assembly GCA_947630345.1 of uncultured Oscillospiraceae bacterium. Taxonomy (GTDB): domain Bacteria; phylum Bacillota; class Clostridia; order Oscillospirales; family Oscillospiraceae; genus Faecousia. The sequence continues at coordinate 2,673 of CANRHF010000157.1, forward strand.
GGAGCTGGCTCAGGCCGAACCGGTCGGCGTCCTCGATGACCATCAGCGTGGCGTTGGGCACGTCCACCCCCACCTCGATGACGGTGGTGGCCACCAGCACGTCCGCCTCGCCCCGGGCGAAGGAGGCCATGATCCGCTCCTTTTCCGCCCCCTTCAGCTGCCCGTGGAGCAGGGCAATCCGCAGATCGGGGAAGACGGTCTGGCCCAGGGTCTGTGCCCAGGCGGTGGCGGCCTTCATTCCCAGCTCCTGATTTTCCTCCACGGCGGGGCACACCACGAAGCACTGGTGCCCCTCCTGGACCTGCTTGCGGATAAAGACGTTGATTCGGGATCGCATGGACTCTCCCACCAGGAAGGTGTCCACCTGCTGCCGCCCGGGGGGCAGCTCGTCCAGCACGGACACCTCCAGATCGCCGTACATCAGCAGGGCCAGGGTCCGGGGAATGGGCGTGGCCGACATGACCAGCAGATGGACCTCCCGCCCCTTTTCCGACAGGGCGGCGCGCTGGGCCACGCCGAAGCGGTGCTGCTCGTCGGTGATCACCAGCCCCAGATTATGGAAGGCGGTGGCCTCGGACAGCAGAGCGTGGGTGCCGATGACCAGATCGGTTGTTCCAGCGGCCAGCGCCTCCCGGACCCCGCGCTTTTCCTTCGGGGTCATGGAGCCGGTGAGCAGGGCCGTGCGCAGTCCCAGACGGTCAAAGAGGGGCCGGAGGAAGCCGAAGTGCTGCTCCGCCAAAATCTCTGTGGGGGCCATCAGCGCCGCCTGGCGGCCGTTGACGGCGGCCAGGTAGGCCGCCGCCGCGGCCACCATGGTTTTCCCGCTGCCCACGTCCCCCTGGATCAGCCGGTTCATGGGAACGCCCCGGGTCAGATCCCGGGTCAGATCCCGGATGGCCCGTTCCTGGGCCCCGGTGAGCCGGAAGGGGAGGGCGGCTAAAAAGCCGGACAGCTCTACCTGCTCGTAGGGCACCACCTGCCGCGTCTCCCGTGCCGCCCGGGCCAGGGCCAGACCGGCGGAGAAGACGAAAAATTCCTCGAAGATCAGCCGCCTTTTCGCCATGACCGCCTCCTCCATGGAGGCGGGGGCATGGATGGCCTGATAGGCCCGGGCGGCGGGGAGAATTTGGTATTCCCGGCGCAGGTCCTCGGGCAGAATCTCCGGCGGATCGGGGCACAGCTCCCGGGCCAGGGAGATGGTACGGATCATCCCCGCGTTGTTCAGGCCGGCGGTGAGGGGGTAGACCGGCAGGATCCGGCGGGTGACGACGGGGGGACTGTCCAGGGGCTCAAATACCGGGGAGGGCATGTTGTATCCGATAAAATCCCCGGTGACCGCCCCATAGAAGATGTATTCCTTCCCGTAGACCAGCTGGCCGGCGGTGAATTTCTGGTTGAAGAAGGTCAGATTCAGCCTTGCGCTGGAATCTGCCACCTGCACCTTGGTGATGTCCAAGCCCTTGCGGATGTGGCTGGTGCGGGGCGGGGTCATGACGATGGCCCGGAAGCAGGCGGGCTGGTCCGGGATCAGGGCGGAGATGGGCACGATCCGGGTGCGGTCCTCGTAGCCCCTGGGGAAGTGGCAAATGAGGTCCCGGAGGGTATAGATGCCCAGCTGGGCATAGAGCTTCGCCCGCTTTTCCCCTACGCCGGGCAGGACGGTGATGGGGTCGGAAAGTTGGGCCAACGGCGTCGCCTCCTTAAAAGTCGCACGGTTATGAAAAAACTCCCTCCGAAGCGGAAGGAGCTATTTTCATACGGATTAGGCCAGCTTGTTGAGCTTCAGCGTCATGCTGCTCTTTTTCCGGGCAGCGGTATTCTTGTGCAGAATCCCCTTGCTCATCGCCTG
>CANRHF010000158.1 GCA_947630345.1 uncultured Oscillospiraceae bacterium
CCTGCTGCTGGACTACATCCTCAAGGCTCGCACCGCCAAGGGCACCATCCCTCAGGGGGCCGAGGCTGTGCGGAGCATTGTGTCCTCCCCGTTGGCGGACCGGGTGGCCGCCAACTACGGCGTGACCATGAAGCGGGTCCTCACCGGGTTTAAGTACATCGGCGGCGAGATCCTGGAGCTGGAGGGCAAGGGCGAGGAGCAGAAATTCCTCTTCGGCTTCGAGGAGAGCTGCGGCTACCTGAAGGGCACCTACGCCCGGGACAAGGACGCCATGGTGGCGTCCCTGCTGACCTGCGAGCTGGCAGCCTCCCTGAAAAAGGAGGGCAAGTCCATTCTGGACGCCATGGAGGAGCTGTATCAGAAGTACGGCTACTACCTGGCCTACGTTCAGAGCATCGCCCTGACCGGCGCGGACGCCATGGAGAAGGCCGCCAAGCTGATGGCGGACCTGCGGGCCCAGATCCCCGACTCCATCGGCGGCGCCAAGGTCACCGGCGTTCGGGACTACCGCTCCAGCGAGGACCGGGACCTGGCCACCGGCACGGTGAAGACCATCGCCCTGCCCAAGTCCAATGTGCTGGAGTTCCTGCTGGGAAGTAAGGGCAGCGTGATCGCCCGGCCTTCCGGCACCGAGCCCAAGGTCAAGTTCTATTACACCGCCGTGGGGCAGACTAAGGAGCAGGCCAAGGCGCTGCTGGACGCCATGGTGGCGCAGATGTCTCAATAATTGCTCACTATTCCGCCGCCCGGCCGGCTGGCCGGGCGGCACATCTTTGGCAGGGGGAGGGGAGAAGATGCGCTTTGTCCGGGAGATCACGGATCGCAGGCCGGTGCTGTCCGGCTGGGTGATTGCGCTGCTATATACCGTGCTGCCGCTGGCGGTCATGGTGCTGTGCAAGCTGGCCGCCGGAGACGCGTTCAACATTGAGCTGATCGTTCTGATCTACGCCTTCGTCCTTCAGCTGATCCTCTGGCGGAGCGTGGAGCGGTTCATCCTGGTGATGCTGCCCTTTATTCTGATGCTGCTGGGCCTGATCCTGGGGGAGATCGGCGCCACCATTGCCCAGGGGCTTCCCCAAGCCTATGAGCTGGGCGGCGCCCTGGGCTACCTGACCGCGTCCGCGCTGATCGATCTGTGCGGCACCGAGGTCTGCGGGATCTTGGGGGCGCTGCTGGTCAACGTCCTGATAGGCCTGGGCCGGTTCATCTGGGAGAATGTCACGGACCGCTGAATTAGAAAGGCACTTTAGGCCGCCCTTCGGGGCGGTTTTTTCATGCTCATATTTCGGAGCCGGGCGAATAGGGTGTAGGGAAGGGGGCATGGACATGGGCGCAAATCCAAGAAGCGGAAAAAAGGGAATCAGTCTCCCCGCCGGACTGGCCGCGGGGATCGCGGCGGCGTTTGCCGTAACCCTGGCAGGGGCGGCAATCGTGGCCTGGCTCATCGACGGGGAACGAATATCGGAGGAGGTCATGGGGTACGGCGCGCTGGCGGTGCTGCTGCTGTCCGCCGGAACGGGGGCATGGATCGCCTCGGCGCTGGTTGGTCATCAGCGGCTGCTGGTGTGCGCTCTGACGGGCATCGCCTATTTTTTGATTCTGCTGAGCATGACCGCTTTATTCTTCGGCGGCCAGTATCAGGGGGTGTGGGTCACCGCTCTGGTGGTGCTTGCCGGGTGCCTGGGGGTGAGCCTGGTGGGCCTGAAGGGGGCGGGAGGGCCCAAACACCGCCGCAGACACATAACTTCCCGTTAAGTTGTACAAATTGCCATAGTGGGTAAATAAAATTTACCCACTATTTCTTGTATGCAGGGAAACTTGCAAAATCAATATTTAGTGCCGGGAGAGGGCTTTCATCCCCAGATATTGGAAAATAGTTGAAAATGATAAACAATCTTTCAGGGATGGTTGCGTGAGTTGACATAATGGCGTTAACATAAAAGTGGGCATAATCTACAAAAATCGTAAAAATATCCAAAAGGGTCTTGAAATTGCGTTGATTTTGGAGTATAGTATTTGTGCGAGGGGAAACCGGGTGCAACCTGCCCGATTTATGGCTTTCCGGCGGCTATGCTCCTAATTTATCAAATTGGAGTCGCTCTTGGAAAGGATTGTGTGCGATGGAAGGTTCATATCCCGTTTCCTCTACAGCGGTTCGGCGCAGGACTTGCATGGCGCTGCTTGCGTTCTCCGCTTGCTTCGGTCTGGCTACCGGCGCTCGGTCGGCGTCTCTGATTGGACAGGCCAGCCTGGTGATGGTTGCTTCTTCCGCAGGTTTGCCCGCTTCGCCTTTGGGCCTGGCTTCCGGAGCGCTGCTGCCGTTTCTCTTGGCGGCCTGGGCCTCCTGGATCGGGCTGGAGGGCCTGACGGTGCTTGTTTGCCTGATGAAGGGCTTTGCCTTCGGCCTCCTGGGCGGAGGATTGGGCCTGGTATTCGGCTCCGCCGCCTGGCTGGTCCGGCTGCTGCTTCTTTTTTCCGACTGGATTTGTTTTCCGCTGCTCTGCTGGTTCTGCTTGAGAAGACTTACCGGCAGGAGAAGGGAACTGTGGACGGATTTTGCGGTATGCGGGACCCTGGCCCTGCTGGTGGTTTTCTTGGAAGTAAGTGTGATCGCGCCGTTTTTGGCGTCACTGCTTTAGATTTCTTTTGGAAAGGTACGCTTTATTCATGTTGGATCTGATTCGAGCCTATGAAAATTACCTGACAAAGGTAAAACAGGCCTCCGCCAACACCGTCACCTCCTACCTGCGGGACATCCGGCAGTACAGCCAGTGGCTCCAGGACAACGAGGACCTGGATGTGGTGGACGCTCAACAACAGAATATAAGCGATTACCTGTCCTACCTGGAATCCGACGGTCGTTCTGCCGCTACCGTTTCCCGGTGCCTGGCGAGTCTTCGCAATTTCTATGCTTATCTGGTTTCCTCCGGCTTTCTGGAGTTCACCCCAGTGACGGACATTCGGGTGAACCGGGGAGAGAAGAAGCTGCCCCAGATCCTCACCGGTCGGGAGATCGAGATGCTGCTGGCCCAGCCCGTGTGCGTGGACGCCAAGGGCTATCGGGACAAGGCCATGCTGGAGGTGATGTACGCCACCGGTATGCGGGTGACGGAACTCATCGACCTGAATGTGGACGATGTGAACCTGGAGCAGGGGATCGTCCGCTGCTCCAGTGGGAAAAAGACCCGGGCTATTCCGCTGTACCCCCAGGCTCAAAAAGCTCTGGCGGTATATATGCACGAGGTCCGCTCCGGGATGCTGGCCTCCCCGGAGGAGCAGGCGCTGTTTGTCAATGTCAGCGGGGTACGGATGAGCCGCCAAGGCTTCTGGAAAATCCTCAAGCACTACCAGGCGACCGCCCACATTGAAAAGGAGATCACCCCCCACACGCTGCGTCACAGCTTTGCGGTGCATCTGCTGGAAAATGGCGCGGACATCGGCTCGGTTCGAGAGCTGATGGGCCACAGCGATATTTCTTCCACCCAGGTCTACACCCATATGATCAACCAGCGGCTGAAAAACGTGTACGACAAATTCCATCCCAAAGCCTAATTCCCGCCGGTGGGCCTCCCACGGGCCCCCCGAGCCGGTGTAGTTTGTCACCGAAAAAAGACATCCCCTGCGGCGGGGGATGTCTTTTTTCAGCGGCAGGGGAGTGGACAAGCGGAAAAAATATGCTATAATGGATACAAATGCGGAAGAGCGGTTTCTTTTGAAGGAGGAAAAAATCATGACGGAATTGGAGGCCATTCAGGCCCGCCACTCGGTGCGGGGATATCAGGACAAGCCCATTGCCCCGGAGATTTTAAAATTGCTCCGGGAACGGGTGCAGCAGATCAATCAGGAATCTGGACTCCACATCCAGCTGATGGAGGAGACGGACGGGGTCTACGGAAGTCCGATCTCCAGGCTTTCCGGCTGGCGGAACGTGCCCAGCTATCTGGCACTTGTGGGGCCGGAGGGGCCCAATCTGGAGGAGAAGTGCGGCTATTACGGGGAAAAGCTGGTGCTTTACGCCCAGACCATCGGCCTTAACAGCTGCTGGGCCGGGATCTTCCGGGCCAAGCAGGTCTGGGCGGAGATCCGGCCGGGAGAAAAGCTGGCGCTGACCATCGCGTTGGGCTACGGCGCCACCCAGGGGAAACCCCGGAAAAGCAAGACCTTCCAGGAGGTGACGGAGCTGAAAGGGGAGGCCCCGGACTGGTTCAAAAAGGGCGTTGAGGCGGCGCTGCTGGCCCCCACCGCCGTGAATCAGCAGAAGTTCCGCTTCACCCTGGACGAAAACGGGGAGGCGCATCTGAAGGTCAGTGCCGCCGGTCCCTTCGTCAATGTGGATCTGGGGATCGTAAAATATCACTTTGAGGTGGCATCCGGAAGGACCGTAAAATGATCGGGGAGTACCAGGTCATCACGCTGTGCGGCAGCACACGGTTCAAGAAGGAATTTCTGGAAGCCCAGGAGGAGCTCACGCTGGCAGGGA
>CANRHF010000159.1 GCA_947630345.1 uncultured Oscillospiraceae bacterium
GGTTTCATTGCTTTGATTATAGTGGATCTTGTTTGTGTAATAGTAATATTTCTAGGGATATGGAATATGACATTTATATTTTGACAAAAAGGCAGGGAGTGTAGGGTAACCTAGCCCGTACTCCCTGCCTGTTACTTTGTCCCAACCCCGTCTGACAGAAGCTCATTTCGTAATTTTGGCCTAAACCTGTTTTATGAACACCCCGCAAAACCGGGCGCGTTTTTTGCGGTCAGAGGGCCTTCCGTGCGCAAATACTATGGATAGAAGCGCGCCCTTTCGTTCCAAAAGAGTTTTGAAACGTCTTGTCAAATGGGAAGGTATCTCACTGATGGTCATTTACATACTGCATAAACTCCCCGCTCCGGCGAATTTCTCCGCCAGAGCGTGGTTGGTCTGCTATTCTGCCTGATCAGTCGATGGCCAGGCGGCGGGTCTCGGGCTGGGGGAGCTGCTTTTTCGGAAGATTCAGCTTCAAAACGCCGTTTTCGTACTGGGCCTTGATCTTGTCCGCCTCCACGCCGGACACGTCGAAGGACCGGCTGTACTGCCCGTAGGAGCGCTCCTGGCAGAGGACCTTCCCATGGCAGTCCTTCTTTTCGCAGTCAGAGTGCCGCTGGGCGTGGATGGTCAGGGTGTCCCCGGCCAGGTCCAGGGAAATGTCCTTCTTGTTGAATCCCGGCAGATCCGCCTCCAGCAGGAAGCTCTCCCCCTGGTCGGTGATGTCGGTCTTGAACTCCGCCAGGTCCCCGGCATAGAAGAAGGGGGCGAAAAACTGCCGCTCCAGCTCCTCCATCTCCCGGAAGGGGTTGTAGGTGGCGAGGCCGCTCTTGCGGTAGGGTCTTAAATCGAACATGGTGTTACCTCCCAAATGAAATTCCGACCTTAGTATGCGCCGGCGGTTGAAAAATATTGCGAGTCTTTTTCAGAAAATGCGTCCTCGGTTGAAATCCGGCGGAAACTGTGCTATGCTGGTAGCGATCAAAAATAGAGGAGGCAGGACGATGGAACGGGAAAAACTGTTGGAAATTCGCGGCTGGGTCCGGAGGGAGCTGGAGAGCGCCGCCGACTTCTGGCTGAAAAACGGATTGGACCGGGCGCATGGCGGGGTCTACACTTGCCTGGACCGGCAGGGGCACGTCTTTTCCACCGATAAGAGCGTGTGGATGCAGGGCCGCTGCGGCTGGACCTACGCCTACCTGTGCCGGGTCTACGGCGTAAGGCCTGCGTGGCTGGCCGCCAGCAAGAGCTGCATCGACTTCCTGGAGGACCACTGCGTCAATCGCGCCGCCGGGGGACGGCTGTATTTCACCGTCACCGCCGAGGGCAAGCCCCTGCGCCAGCGGCGGTACTGCTTCTCCGAGGCGTTCTACTGCATGGCCAACGCGGAATACTATGGCCTGACCGGGGAGGGGGTCCATTTGGACCGGGCCCGGCGGGCCTACGATCTATACTACGATCTGACCCACGGGATGCCGGACCCCACGGGCCTGGGGCCCAAGACGGACCCCGCCACCCGCACCGGCCGGAGTCTGGGAAATCCCATGATCCTGCTGAACGTCACCGCCGTTTTGAGCCGGGTAGACCCAGAGCGGCGGGAACTGTACGATGAGCGGGCCGCCACTTGCGTGGAGGAGATCTTCCGCTACCATGTGAAGGAGGACCTGGGCTGCACCCTGGAAAACGTGGCCCTGGACGGCACCCCCCGGCTGTACTACACCGAGGGCCGGACGGTGAATCCGGGCCACGACATGGAGTGCGCCTGGTTCCTGATGGAGCGGGCCAACGAGACCGGCGACTTGGCCCTGCATCAAAGGGCGGAGAAGGTCTTCAACATGGCCTTTTCCAAGGGCTGGGACCGGGCGTACGGCGGGATTTTGTACTTCCTGGACTGCCAGGGCCTGCCGCCGGAGGCCTACGAGCATGATATGAAGCTCTGGTGGCCCCATAACGAGGCCCTGATCGCGTCCCTGATGCTCTACCGGGACACGGGGGAGGAAAAATACATGGACATTTTCTGCCAGGTCCTGGACTACTGCAAGGCCCACTTTGCCGACCCGGAGTACGGCGAATGGTTCGGCTACCTCCGCCGGGACGGCAAACCCACGGAGCCCCCCTGCAAGGGCTCCACCTTCAAAGGCCCCTTCCATGTCCCGAGATGCCTTACCATGCTGGACACCATGCTGGGCCAGATTCTGGAAAAATAAAGGAACGCCCCAAAATATTTCGCGCCCCCGGCAATATGCCGGGGGCGCAGTTGCGTTTATTTGCGTTTCTTCTTTCCGGTGCGAGCCAAGACCGCGGCCGCCAGGCCGGACGCCGCCATCAGGCAAACCCACAGAGCGGGGGTGGAGAAATCTCCGGTTCTGGGCGTGTCATTGGGGGAGGTGGGGCGCGTAGAGGGCGCTGTGGTACTCCCCGACGCTCCGCCTGTGGACGGGGGCGTGACTGTGGGAACAGGCCCCTGGGTGGGCGGCGTCTGGGACCCGCCGGATTCGCCGGAGGGCGGCGTCACCCCGCCGGAAGCGGCGGACCAAAGGGCTTTGATCGTCACGTCTTCCGTCACCGTGACCTTTTCAGCGGGGGCGTACACGGTCCCGTTCACGTCCCAGCCCTGGAAGGTCCGCCCCTCCGGCGCAATGAACCCACATTCGGGCAGCTCATACGCCCCGCCGGCGGCGACGGAGACCGCCGCCATCTCGCCGGTCCCGCCATTTGCGTCAAAGGACACGACCACCGGCGCGGCCAGGGGCACCACGCTGTCCGTGACCCCGTCGCCGTCGTAGTCAATGACCAGATTCTTTCGTTCCCCAACTTCTTCAATGGTGGCCACCATGGTGGGGGTGACCTCAATGCCGGAAGCGGCCAACTCGTTGTACAGGGAGCTGCCGTTGGTGTCATAGACATCGATGGTCATGGTCCCGGTATCGTAGCCCACGATGCGAATGGCATAGCCCTGGACCAGATCGACCTGCTTTACAAACTCGGTCCCTTCTTCGTTTTCGGGGAAGACGTAGAAGTTGCCATAGTCGGTGTAGTAAGCGCCGACCTCCCCATCCTGGACGGTGTAAACCACCTCGCCGGTAGCCTCATCGTAGATTTCAATATTGACGGGGCAGGCGACAATATAGGAGGAATGATAAAAGAACCCTCTTTCCAAATCCTTTCCGATATCTACGCCCTCAGTTTCGCCTTCTTTTATGATTGTAAACTGATTCAGGAACGGACGGGCCAAATCAAGGCAGGAGGCTCTGTCTCTGCTGACGGATAAGATATACTTGCCGCCAACCCTTACTCTAACTTCATAATCCTGAGTCTCATATGTTATTCTTTCAGAAGGATCGAAGCCGCAAAGAATAACCTTATCCACGCCTCCCGCATCGTGGATGCTGATGAAGCCATCGCCCTTATGGACATAGTATGTATCATTCATCCAGCGGCCGTCCATCAAAGCACCGTCCTTCCCGGCGGCGAAGGTGTCGTTGGCATGGCCGCCAAAAATGCGGTCATAACCGTCTCCGCCATAGCTGATGTTAGGCAGCACATCCAAAATTGGATAATCAAAGCGAGTTATTATCATGTCGTCATAATGGGTGCCAAGCTGGAGCCAATACTGGTCAATTAATGATAATGATTGCCCTACAACGGAATAGTTAGTCCGATACCCAATGGTTCTAGTTAATGTCTACTGAACAACCCCCATTTTTCCATTTATCCCCCAAGCATCCAGCAACACGGCAAAAACCCGCAGAAGGGCGCACTGGATCTTACGCAGATTCAGCACCAGCACCGACATGGCGATCACATGCACGGCGGTTTCCCGCAGCTTTGCTGTTACCAGTCCCATGCCGCATTTCCGTTTTGCGAGGCTGAACCTGCGCTCCACTTCCACGCGTTCACATTCGTCAAGGTGATCCTGCGCTTTGTCCCTGACCTCATCCTTTCTGGGCCTCCCCATTGCCGGTCCGGATAGGCGGATTCCGCGTTCTTTGCAGTACCTGAGATTTTCACGGTTCCGGTAGATCTTGTCCGCCAAGATCCGGCTGGGATAGTGTCCTTCGCGTTCACGGAACCGCTCTATCATCACAGGCAGATTTACCGCTTCGTTGTAGGCGTCAAATGAGCAGTACTCCAGGCGGGTCCAGCCGTCTACGACACTGATGTCCAGTTTCGCTCCAAACTCCACCGGTTTTCCCGCCTTCCCCCGGACGATCGGCCGCACGAATGGCTGACTGACACTAACGATCCGCTCCGGAACGCTATGTGTTCGGTTGTCATACATGTACTTCTGCTGCTGGTAGATGGTGCGGATCGTATCCAGGCGCTCCGCCTGCCGGTCGGTCAAGGTCTTTCCAAGCTGAAGCTTACTGTCGATCGCCTTCAGGTCCCGTTTGAGATAATTCAACTGCTTCCCAATGGCTTTGCGGGTGGTCTTGGCGGTGTGTTTGCGGCTTCT
>CANRHF010000160.1 GCA_947630345.1 uncultured Oscillospiraceae bacterium
GTGTCGCCAGAAGCCGCACCTGGGAGGTGGTGTTGTAGATCAGGGGAAACAGTCCGGACAGGAGGGCCAGCACCAGCCCGAACACCACCCCGGAAGCGGCGGCCAGGGCCAGCAGCTTCCGGTTTTCCTCCCGCACCTCCGATTCCTTGGCGCCGGAGCCCATCATCTGACCCATGAGAATTCCCACGCAGGTCCCCAGGGAGAGAAAGACCACGCTGGTCAGATTCCAGATGGTGCTGGAGATGTTCATTGCGGGGACCACGTCCAGGCTGCAGGTGGAGTAACACTGATTCATCACCGCCGTACCGGCGGCCCACAGGGCCTCGTTGGCAAGAAGCGGCAGCCCTTTCCGCAGAATATTCCGGAGCAGGGGAGCGGGAATGGCGAAGCTGTTGTAGGCGCCTTGAATGAAGGGATTGCGCGCGGGATTCAGGTGGGTCCAAACGGCCACGATCCCAAGCTCTACATACCTAGAGACCACCGTGGCGATGGCCGCGCCCCGAACGCCCATTTGGGGAGCCCCAAAGTGTCCGAAAATCAGAATATAGTTGAGGGTCAGGTTCACCAACACGGCGCAGACGCCGGCGACCATGGGGACCAGCGCCTGCCCGGTCTCCCGGAGGGTGCTGGCGTAGGCGTTGCACAGGGAAAAGGGCAGCAGTCCCAGAAGCATCACCCGCAGATAGATCAGCCCATAGGCCTGGCACAGCGCGGCGGTGTGAGGGTCTCCCTCGCCCCTGAGGTAGAGGCCGATGAGCCCCTGGCCGCCAAACCAGAACAGCGCGACCGCACCAAGTGACAGCGCCAGACAGATCAGCAGTTTGAACCGGAAGGTGTGGCGCACGCCTTTGTGATTCTGGGAGCCGAAAAACTGGGCGGTGAAGATACCGGCCCCGGAGCATGCGCCGAAAATACACAGATTGAACACAAACAGCAGTCCGTTGACAATGGAAACCCCGCTCATTTGGGGGGTCCCCACCTGGCCCACCATGATGTTATCCAACAGGGAAACAAAATTGGTGATCCCGTTTTGAATGATGATGGGCACCGAGACTGCCAGGACCCGTTTATAGAAGGCTCTATCTCCCAAATAGGGTTTTAACAGGGAGAGCGCCCGTCTTTGCCTAGGAATGTCCGCCAACCTCCTGCCCGTTCAGAAATACCCGCCGGCCCTCCGGGGCACAGATCACAAAGTCCGCCCGGAGCCCGGGAGCGATGGAGCCCACCTCCCGCTCTTGACCGATGGCGCAGGCCGGATTGTAGGTGGCGGCGCGGACCGCGTCCTCCTCCGGGATCCCGAAGGAAATCGCGTTTTTCATGCAGTCGAACAAATTGGTGGCGGAGCCCGCCAGGGTGCCATCCGCCAGCCGGGCCACACCGCCGGCGAGGAACACCGGCTGGCCGCCCAGTTCATATTCTCCGTCGGGCATCCCGCAGCACCGCAGAGCGTCGGAAACCAGGATCATCCGCTCCGGCCCGAACAGGGCGAAGGCCAGCCGGATGATGGCGGGATGGATGTGCAGCCCATCGCAGATGATCTCCGCACGGACCTGCTTTGCCTCAGAGGCGGCGGGAATGACCCCGGGCTTCCGGTGATGGATGCCGGGCATGGCGTTGAACAGATGGGTCAGATGGGTGGCCCCCGCCTCAAAGGCGGCCCGGGCGTGGTCGTAGTCCGAATCGGTGTGGGCCACGGACACGGTACACAGCGCCTTGGCTTTTTCCACAAATTCCGCCGCCCCGGGAAGCTCTGGGGCCACGTCCACGATCTTCACAAGTCCGCCGCAGCCCTCGTACAGGGCGCGGAACCCTTCAAAATCGGGGTTTTTCAGATATTCCCCGTTTTGCGCCCCTTTTTTCTTCTCGGAGAAGTAGGGGCCCTCCATCTGGATCCCCATCAGCCGGGCATGGTCGGGGAGGGGATCGTCGTGAAGACGTTTCGCGGTGGCAAAGGCCTTTTCCAGCACCGGATAGGGCAGGGTCATGGACGCGGGAGCGAAGGAGGTCACGCCGTTTTTCGCCAGATACCGGGCCATTTTGCACAGGCCCTCATAGTCGCCGTCGGAAAAATCCGCCCCGGAGTTGCCATGGTTGTGAATATCGATAAGCCCAGGAATCACCGTGGCCCCGTGCAGGTCCACCGCCTCTTCGGGGACCGTATCCGGCAGCACCAGGGCAAACCGGCCATTCTCCACGGAAAAGGCTCCATTATGAAACTGAAAATCGGGCCCGTAAAGTCGTGCGTTTTTGTAAAACATGGCGTTATTCCTCACTTTTTCAATGCCGGCAGACTGGCCGCCGCCACGGACTGGCCAACCCGGCGGGTACGCTCGTCGGGCAGCATTACCTGAATGGACTCTGACAGGGCAGGGAACTCGTCGGCCAAAATTTCCAGGCACCGGACCAGGATGGTCTCCCCGCCCTTGCCGGACATGACCCGCCCCAGTACCATCATGTGCCGGATCTCGTAAAACTGGGCGTAAAGCTTCACCGTATAGGCAAGATAGGCCCCGATATCCCGGAAGACCTGCTGGGCCCGGGGGTCGTCCGCCTCCATCAGGGCCTGGACAGCCTTCAGCTTCTCCGCCGGGGTCAGTTTTTCGTCCAACTCGATACCCGCCCGGGGGGCCAGCTTGATCACCGCGTCCTGGGAGAAATATTTGCAGCCAACGCCGATGTCCGTGGACCACTCATCCGCCATGGCGTCCTCGTTCAGATCCACCGGGGCGAAGGCCAACTCGCTGATCCAGCCCAGGACGTTCTGATCCTTGTCCACATAGCCCACGGCCTCGCTGGTGCCCATGGCCAGGCCCATGATGGAGCCCACACCCATGCCCATAGCGCCCGCCAGGGCGGTCACGTCCCCATCGTTGGCCACCACCACCGGCACGTCTCCAATTTCCGCGCCAGCCCGGTCATAGATGGTCTTGACCTCGTCCCACCGGCTGCGGGGCACCTGGATAAATAGGCTGGCGACCATGGGGGCGTTGCCGATGAACACCCCGGCGGAGGAAACGCCGATGGCGTCCACCCGAGGCATTTTGGAGGCGGCGGTTTTCAGCGCCGCTACAATGCCGTCAAAGTGATACTTGGGATCGGACTGGGTCTTGGGATGCCAGACCACTTCCTCGGAGTAAACGCATTCCCCGTCGATAACGGCGGAAACCTTCCGGTCGGAGCCGCCGGCGTCGAAGCCGATGCGGCACCCGTCCAAATGCCCGCCGATGGGCCGGGGAGATTCCTTGGACTCCGGGCAGTCCTCCAGAGGCAGGACCAAAATCTCCAAAGGCCGCTCATAGAGCTTCTGGAAAAAGTCATAGTCAAATGCCCGCTGGCCGTCAACGCTGTAGGCCTCTTGCAGCTTTCTCCCAATCTCGGGGCAGCCGCAGACGCTGACCCGGAAGCCGCCGATGGACCAGAGGAGAAATTTCACATACCGTTCCACATAGCGGTAGTCCGCCTCCGCCATCTCCGGGCTGCCGTAGATACATGTATGGCGAACGGAGACGTTGCCCTTTTCCCGCTCCACGGCAATGGCAATGGGTTTTTTTGCCCCCTTGCTGTAGGCCTCCGCCCAGACGCCGAAGGGAATAAAATCCGGGTCCAGTACGGGGGGGTGCTGGATCTGATAGGATATGCCCAAGTATTCCATAAATGTGCGCCTCCCAACGCTTTTATCGCGCCTCTTCGGCCACGGCCGATATGATGCGCTTCATCTCGTTCCATTTTGCTTCCATGTCTTTTGCCAGGGCCATCTGACTTCTGGCCCGGATCAGGTTGTGGGTGGGGTAGGCCACCCGGAAATACCGGTCCCCGTCCAGATAATCCGTCAAAAACCGGACCGCCACCTCCATGGTCATCACATAGGCCCCCATGGGCAGCATCTCGATCTCCAGGGGCTCCAGTCCCCGGGCGGCCTCCAGATAGCCCCGGGTGTAGGCCCGGAACATCTCCAGATCCAGCTTCATTTTGGAGGGATCCGGCTCGTCCTCCGGGGCGGTGGCCGCGCCGAACCGGATGGCGTCCCCGAAATCATGGACGCTGAGGCCGGGCATCACCGTGTCCAGGTCCAGCACACACAGGGATTTACGGGTGGCCCGGTCCAGAAGCACGTTGTTCAGCTTGGTGTCGTTGTGGGTCACCCGAAGGGGGAGCTTTTTCTCCTCCTTCATCCGCTGCAAAGTTGTGGCCGCTTCCTCCCGGGCCATGAGAAAGGCGATCTCCTGCTCCACCGTGGCGAGCCTGCCCATGGCGTCCCGCTCCATAGCCTGGCGGAGCTGGGCATACCGGTTGGCGGTGTTGTGAAATTCGGGGATGGTCTCAAACAAAGTGTCTGCCGGAAAATCCGACAGCAGCTGCTGGAACCGGCCGA
>CANRHF010000161.1 GCA_947630345.1 uncultured Oscillospiraceae bacterium
TGACGTAGGCCCCCTGGGGGAGGCGGTAGAACATCTGATACATGGTGGATACGTCCGTCACTTCAATTCCCAGGGTGGGCCGTCCGGAGACATAGCCCTGGGACATGAGCTGATCCACCACCTCTTTAACGGTGGCGCTGGGGATGGCGAAGCCCAGGCCCTCCACCCCGGCGGCGCTCATATAGTCGCCGATCTTTAGGGTGTTGATGCCAATGACCTGGCCGTGGCAGTTGATCAGGGGACCGCCGGAGTTGCCCTCGTTTAGGGCGGCGTTGGTCTGGATCAGGGCCATGGTGCGGCCGCCGGTGGTCACGTCCCGGTTGATGGCGGAGACGATCCCGTTGGTCAAGGTGCCCCGGAAGGCCGCCCCCAGGGGGTCACCGATGGCGGCCACCGAATCCCCCACCCGCAGGGTGGCGGAATCCCCAAATTCCGCCGGGGTCAGGTCCTGGGCGTCCACATACAGCACCGCCAGATCCGAGGCCGGGTCCGTGCCCACAATGGCGGCGGGCAGCTCCCGCCCGTCGGTAAAGAGGACACTCACCGCCCGGGCGTCGGAGACCACATGGCAGTTGGTCACCAGATACCCATCCTGGGTCAGCACCACTCCGGTGCCGCTGACGGTTCCTCCGTCCACCTGGCAGGTGATGGAGACCACCGAGGGAATGACCCGCTCATAGATCTCCTGGAGGGACAGCCCCCCCTCCTGGGTCACGTTGGGCGTGCCCTGGGGGGCCTGATTCAGGGGCAGCTGATGATCCCCGCCGGAGGGCTGCTCCGGGGCGGTGATGACATTGGGCGCCGTCTGGGTAGGAACGGTGCCGTCGGTGTCGGTGAAGGACACCGCCTCCTGGGCTTGGAGAGCCTGAAATATCCGAATATTCAGCAGTCCCAGGGCGCTGGCGATCCCCGCCAGGAGGATCACCACGATCAAAAGCACGGTGATCAGGCCGCCGTGGTTCTTGGGCGGCCGGGTGGAGCCGGTCTGATAGGTGCCGGCGTCGTCCCAGGGCTCCCAGGGTTCCTTTTGGGAGCGGTCGGCAGGCTCCTGATGAAAATCTTCCCGCATAGCAAATTCCCTCGATCCGGGTACGTCAGTTTACAAGGGGCAGAGTGAAGGTAAATTCCGTCCGCCCGTCCTTGCTGGATACGGAGATATCCTCCCCGTGGCTGCATACAATGGTCTTGACGATATAGAGCCCCAGGCCCCAGCCCTCTCGGTTCTGGGAGCGGCTCTTGTCGATCTTGTGGAACCGGTCGAACACCAGAGGCAGCTCCTCCGGGGGGATGGTCTCCCCATCGTTGGCGATGGTGACGTAGATTTTGTTCCCGCCCTCCCGGATGGTCAGCCCCAGACTGCCCTCCTCGGGGCAGAATTTCACCCCGTTGTCCAATAGGTTGTAGATCACCTGGGTGATATAGTCCTGGTTGGCGTGGGTGAACACCGGATGCTCCGGCATTTCCACCTCCACATTCAGGCGCTTGGCGTTGATCTTCTGCTCGAAGGTGATCAGCACCTGCCCGGCGCACTCCTCCAGGTCGAAGCGGGTCTTCTTTTCCTCGGGGATGCCCCCCTGGTCCTGGAGCCGGGAGATGTCCAGCATGCTCCGCACCAGCCGGTTGAGCCGCTTGGTCTCGTCGGAGACGATGCGCATATAGTGCTCCTGCCGCTGGGGCGGGATGGTGCCGTCCAGCATGCCGTCGATATAGCCGCTGATGGTAGTCATGGGGGTTTTCAGCTCGTGGGACACGTTGGCCACAAATTCCTGCCGCTGGTACTCGCTCTTTTCCAGGAAGGAGGCCATGTTGTTGAAGGCCAGGGCCAGCTCCTCGATCTCCTGGGAGTAGTTGCCGTCCAGATGGACCCGGGCGGTCAGGTCCCCGTGGCCGAAAGCGTTGGCGGTGCGGGCCAGCTCCTGCAAAGGTTTACTCTGCCTTCTGGCGAAGAAATAGGTCACCGCCACGCAGATCACCACCATCAGCACCGAAATGCCCAGGTAAATGTCCAGCAGGCTCTGCATGAGAGGGGAGGTGGCGGCCTGGGGCTGGGAGACCATGACGAGACCGGTGACAGAGCCAAAGACGTCCGTCACCGGCACGCAGACCACATAGCGCACGTCCTCGTATAGCCCCGCCACCACGCCGGTGTCCCTTGCCTCCCCCTGGGTCAGCACCCGGTCCAGATAGTCCCGGTCCTGGATCACCGAGCCCTGATGCCGGCAGCCCAGGGGGGCGTCGGAGCAGAGCAGCAGCTCCCCGCTGGGGGAGCATAGCACCGCGTCGGTCTGGGAGAGCCGGGCGGCCACGGTAAAATTCCCCAGAAATTCGGGATAGGTGATGCTGCCGTCCAGGTAGATGCCCGCCAGGTCCGCGATGCTCTTGGCGTCCTGGGAAAGCCGGTCCAGCACCTGGTTTTCCAGGAAGGACCGGGACAATCCCCGAAAACACAGGCTCATCAGCAGCAGGATCACCAGCAAAATGATGGCGACGGGGATGAAGAGCCGCCCGAAGGTGGTTTTCATGCTTTCAGCACCTCGAATTTATACCCCACGCTCCAGACCGTCTCCAAGCTCCACTCGGGGGAGACGCCCTTCAGCTTTTCCCGGAGGCGCTTCACGTGAACGTCCACGGTGCGGGAGTCGCCGAAATAGTCGAAGCCCCAGACCTCGTCGAGAAGCTGGTTGCGGGTATAGACCCGGTTGGGGGAGGAGGCCAGATAGTAAAGAAGCTCCATCTCCTTGGGCGGGGTGTCGATCTTCTTGCCGTCCACCGTCAGCTCGAAGGCGTCCATGTCGATGACCAGCTTGTCGAAGACCAGGCGGCGGGGCTTTTTCTCCACGGCCTGGGGGGCGGAGCGGCGCATGACCGCCTCGATCCGGGCCAGAACCTCCTTCATTTCAAAGGGCTTGGTGATGTAATCGTCGGCGCCGGCCTTCAGGCCGCCCACCTTGTCGTCGGTCTCGCCCTTGGCGGTGAGCATGATCACCGGCACCTGGCTCTCGGACCGGATGGCCTTGCAAACGCTCCACCCGTCCATCACCGGCATCATCACATCCAGCAGCACGATATCCGGATGGACCGCCCGGAACTGCCGCAGGCCCTCGCCGCCGTCCCCGGCCACGGTGACGGTGCAGCCCTCCTTCTCCAGATACATCTGCAACAGCTCGGCAATGTTGTGATCGTCCTCCACGATCAAAACGTTGTAATCCATATCTTTCATCCTTTCTTGGACTTTGTTTTTCTTTCTTACCATTATAGCGGAAAATGCCGGGAGGGAATGAACTTTTTGTAAAGGATTCCACCACAATTTGTGAACGGAAACTTTTTCCTTGCAAAACCCTGGGAAAAGCGGTATAGTAGGAAAAAGAAACCTAACAGGAGCGTGACGGGATGGAAATTTTAAAGGCGATCGTATTCGGAATTGTGGAGGGGGTCACGGAGTGGCTGCCCATCTCCTCCACCGGGCACCTGATTTTGCTCAACGAATTTTTGACGCTGGACGTGTCGCCGGAATTTCAGACCATGTTCGACGTGGTGATCCAGCTGGGGGCCATCCTGGCGGTGATCGTGCTGTTCTTCCACAAGCTCAACCCCTTCTCCCCCAGCAAGGACCGGAAGCAGCGGCACAACACCATCGTTCTGTGGCTGAAGATCGTGGTGGCCATCCTGCCCTCCGGGATCGTGGGGGTGCTGCTGGACGACTGGATGGACGCCCACCTGTATAACGGCGTGGTGGTGGCCATCGCCCTGATCGTCTACGGCTTTGCCTTCCTCTATGTGGAGCGGCGGAACGCCGGAAAGCAGCCCCGGATCGGAAAAGTAGACGCCATCGACTACAAGACCGCCATTTACATTGGCTGCTTTCAGGCCCTGTCCCTGATTCCCGGCACCTCCCGCTCCGGCTCCACCATTCTGGGGGCCATTTTGCTGGGGGTGAGCCGGAGCGCGGCGGCGGAATTTTCCTTCTTCATGGCCATTCCCACCATGCTGGGGGCCAGCGCCATCAAGATCCTCAAATTTATCCTCACCGGCGTGGCAATCACCGGCCAGGAGCTGGGGGTGCTGCTGGTGGGCTGCGCCGTCAGCTTCGCCGTGAGCCTGCTGGTGATCCGGGGACTGATGGCCTACGTCCGCAAGCGCAGCTTCTCCGCCTTCGGGGTGTACCGCATCGCCCTGGGCGCGGTGGTGCTTCTCTACTTCGCCTGGAAGACCTTCCTGGCGGTATAACTCGATACGCAGCGGCGCACGGAGGCCTTCCGTGCGCCGTTCAGTCTGTCAAAGAATCCCTGTTTTCAAGAAGCGAAAACAGGGATTCTTCCGCAAATATTTGGAAAAACAAGCAAAATCCG
>CANRHF010000162.1 GCA_947630345.1 uncultured Oscillospiraceae bacterium
CCCTCCCAGTAGGCCACGCCGATGCCGTTGCGCATATGGGCCACGGCGTCGATCACGTCCCGCAGGGAATTGGCCTGACCCTGGACGGTGTAGGGGTAATTTTTGGTCACGGCGCTGTCCTGGCTGATGGTGTTGCCGTTGAAATCGGTGTCCTCGGGGGTGTAGGCGTAGGAGGTCTCCACCACCATCACCTTTTTATCATAGGTATCCGCCACGGAGGACAGGACCATGCTCAAATTTTCCAGGGTGCCGTGCCAATAGGGATAGTAGGAGCTGGCGAACACGTCGTAATCCACATGGTACCGGTCCAGCTCCAGGGCGTAGGAATCGTAGGCCCCGGCACGCTCCGGGTTGGCGAAGTGGACCGCCACCATGGCGTCCGGGCAGACCTCCCGAACGGCCCGGCTGCCGGCGTTCATGAGCTTGGTGATATTCGCCCAGGTGGTCTCACCGCAGAGGGCGCCGTTGGTCTCGTTGCCCACCTGCACCATGCCCACCACGGCCCCGGCGGCGTTGAGACGGTTCAGGCAGTCCCAGGTGAAGCGGTAGAGGGCGTCGGCCTTGGCGTCGATGTCCAGATCCTTCCACTCCAGGGGCACCATCTGCTTGCCCGGATCGGCCCAGAAGTCGGAATAGTGGAAGTCAACCAGCAGCTTGATCCCCACCGCCGCGCAGCGCTGGCCGATAAGAATGGCCTTGTCGATATCGTTGTTGCCGCCGCCGTAGCCGTTGCCCTGGGCGTCGTAGGGATGGTTCCACACCCGGACCCGGACGTAGTTGACCCCGCTCTCGGCCAGGGTGGCGAACACGTCCTGCTCCTCCCCGGCGAAATTATAGTACTTGACGCCGCTCTCCTCCTCGGCAATGACGGAGGAGGCGTCCACGCCCATGATGAAGTCCTCGGGCAGGTACTCAACCTTCTGGACGTACAGGGGGTTGCCCTCCAGCTTTTCCGTGGGCACCAGGCTTTCTCCCAGCTTCGGCTGGGGAACCGGCGGCTCGGTGGGGGCCGGCGCGGTAGTCTCCGGTGGGGCGGTGGTCCCGGCGGTGGTGGGGGGCGCGGAGGACTCCGGCGAGGCGGTGGTCTCCGGCGGCTGGGTCTCCCCGGCGCAGCCGGCCAGCAGGCCCGTCAGGCCCAGCAGCAGCGCCAGAAGCAGGGAAATACGCTTTTTCATTTTCATATTCATGACTTTTTCCTCCTCAATTATTTGCAAGCCGGCTCCCCGGCTGGGGGTACTTAGGGAAGCGTCAGCAGAAGCTGGGCGATTTGCTGGGCCAGGCCGTCCTCCAAGTGGACGGAGCCAGAGCCCAGGAACAGATAATAGGGCTCGTCGCCATAGATGATGTAACTCATGGCCGCGCCCTGGCCGGTCTCCGGGTCGTAGATCAGCGTCCCCTCCTGCCCGGTGATGGGGTCAAACTGGCCGTCATAGTCCTCGATGGCCGACTGGGGGAGGATGAAAATGTCCCCCTGGTCGATGGTGCCGGTGTCGAACATCACATAGTCAAAGGAGTGGACCTGGATCATTTTCAGCCCCTCGGGAAGATGTTCCTCCAGCTTCACCGCCAGGGCCGTGTCCTCGATGGCGGGTACGTTGCAGTAGACCGTCACCTTTTGGGCGGCGGGGGCGTCGTTTACAAAGGTGAAGATCCAGCTCCAGACCAGGAAACTGACCAGCGCCCACAGCAGGAAGGTGTGGAGCTGGGAAAAGACGTTTTTGATAAATTTCATGGCGCCACCTCATAGGCGGCCACATAGCCGTGGACGGTGTACACCGCCGTGGCCCCCGCCTTCTCCAGGGCCTTGGCCCGGTTCTCGCTCACCATGGCGGTGCGGACGGGCCCCGCCCCTCGCAGCTCGATCCGGCGGGCGACGATGCTTTTCTGGATCCGCACCCGCTGGCCGGTCAGGGCGGGCTTGCCCTCCTGCCGGGTCCGCTCCTCCTCCCGGAGCATCTGGGCGTGGGCCAGCTCCCTCCGCCCGGCGGTCACGATGAACATACCGCCATAAATCACGATCCAGCCCGCTAGGGTGCTGACCGCGATGGCGGCAAGCTCCATCTGCTTGGCCGTCCCGGTCTTTGCCGTGGCCGCCAGAACGATACAGACGGTCAGCGCGGCGGCGGCCAGGACCAGAAGGCCCACGCGCCACCGCCGGACCCGCCGCTCCAGCCGGGCCAGATCGGCGTCGCTGTACAGCTCTACAATTTTGCCTGTCATAGGCGTGTCCCACCTTTCTTTTCCCATCATAGCACAAAACCGGCGGCGTTACAAGCGGTAAATTTGGCGAATATTGCCAGGCCCGGCGTCAAAAGGAGCCGACAGCAGCCCGTTTTTGGGCGGATTTCCCGGTCAAACCCCCGCCTTTGCCCCGGAAAACGGGAGAAAAAGGGCGGTTTTTTGACAGTGGGGGAAATTTTCAAGTCTCCCTTGACGGGAAAAAGGGGCGGGTTTATAATAAAAATATCCAAGGGAAGGAGGCCCGCGCCATGCTCTACCGGCTCAACAGCAGTAATTACCACACCTTTTCGGTCTATGAGGTCAATAAGCTCCCCGCCCGCTCCTACTTCATCCCCTACCCCAACCGGGCCGGGGCCGACGCCGTAACGCCCAAGGAGAAGCGCTACGCCTCGCCCAAGGTCCTCTGTCTCAACGGGGAGTGGGATTTTAAGTTTTATCCTCGCCCGGCGGAGCTGCCGGCGGTGCTAGACACGGATCGGACCGTTTTCGACACCATCGACGTCCCCGCCTGCTGGCAGTTCCGGGGCTATGACCGGCCCTTCTACGTCAACATCCGCTACCAGTTCCCCTATAAGCCCCCCGTCATCCCCACCACCGAAAAGGTGGGCAAGGTCTTCTCCTGGCTGGGGGTGGATCAAAAAATCATGCCCCGGTTCCAGGACCCGGGGGAGGAATACAACTTTGTGGGGGTGTACCGCCGGTTTTTGACCGTGGCCGACCCCTCGAAGCGGTTCACCATCTCCTTCCTGGGGGTGGCCAGCTGCCTGGACCTGTACCTCAACGGGGAATTTGTGGGCTACTCCGAGGGGGCTCACAATATCGCCGAATTTGACCTGACCGGCAAGCTCCGGGGCGGCCAGAACGAGCTGGTGGCGGTGGTCCACCGGTGGTGTACCGGGACCTACCTGGAGGACCAGGATATGTTCCGAAACAACGGCATTTTCCGGGACGTGCTGCTCTTTGAGTCCGAGCGGACCGACCTGTGGGACATCGACGCCAAGACGGAAAAGAAGGAGGACGGCTACCGCCTGACCCTCTCCGCCCAGGCCCTGGCGGAGACGGACATCACCTTCACCCTCTCCGGTCCCGGCGTCCAGCGGAGGCAGACCGTCCACGGCAAGACCGGCTCCGTCACCTTCTCCGGGCTGGAAGTCCGGGAGTGGAGCGCCGAGGACCCGGTCCTCTACGATGTGTACTATGAGACCCCCACCGCCTGCGTCAAGGAGCGGATCGGCTTCCGGACTGTGGAAATCAAGGGCGATGTGTTCCTGATCAATGGGAAGAAAATCAAGTTTAAGGGCGTGAACCATCACGACACCAGCCCCACCAATGGCTATTTTCTGACCCCCGGGGAGATCGAGCGGGACTTGAAGCTGTGCAAGCAGTTCAATATCGACACAATCCGCACCTCCCACTATCCCCCGGACCCCCTGCTCATCGAGCTGGCCCAGGAGCTGGGGATCTATATTGTAGACGAGAACGATCTGGAGACCCACGGCACCTTCGCCTGCCAGCTGCCCCCCACCTACAATTCCATCAGCAACGACCCCAAGTGGCAAAGCCGCTATTTAGACCGGATCACCCGGCTCTACCAGCGGGACAAGGTCCAGGGCAACACCGCCATCGTCATGTGGAGCCTGGGAAACGAGGCCGGGGGCTACCGGAATACCGACGCCATGTACGACTACCTGAAGGCCCACTCTGCCCTGCCCGTTCACTATGAAAGCGCCGTCCACTGCAAGCGGGTGGCCTACGACGTGGGAAGCGAGATGTACCCCAGCGTTCAAATGGTCCACGACGTGGGAGAAAAGCGTCGCCGGGAGCAGCGGCTCAACGACCGGCCCTATTTTCTGTGTGAGTACGCCCACGCCATGGGGGTGGGCCCGGGAAATACCGAGGCCTACTGGCAGGAAATTTACAAATATGACAGCCTGATGGGCGGCTGCGTGTGGGAAATGGTGGATCACGCCGTCCTCCATCCCGACGGGACCTACACCTACGGCGGCGACCACGGGGAATGGGAGCACGACGGGAATTTCTGCGTGGACGGGCTGTTCTA
>CANRHF010000163.1 GCA_947630345.1 uncultured Oscillospiraceae bacterium
TACACTTGGTCACCTCCCGGTAGGTGCCGTCCTCCATGAAGGGCCCTTCGTACTCCGCCAGGCGGTAGGCCACCACGCTGGTCTCCGAAATGGGGTACGGCAGCCACAAGTTGGTGGGCCGCAGGGTGCTTTTCGGCACCGTAGGGGCCAGAGTCGCCGCCACCGGGACCGTCTCCCGCGGCGGGGCCATCGCCGCCAGCACATTTCCCCGCAAAATCAGGGCGCACAGCAGCCCGGAAACCGCCCCCAGCGTCAGCAGCAGCCGCCGAAAGGCCCAAATCGTCCATTTTCCTCCCTGAAACACCCTTTCCAACCCCTTTGTCCTGTCTCTGGAGGGATTATAGAACGGGGAGCTTGTCTGATGCTAGGGAAATTCGGCGAATGGAATTTTTTCCCGCCGGGCATTGTCATTTGTCTAACTCTTTGTTATAATAATCGATAGACATTTTTAATGGAACCGGAGGACGCTATGAACATCATCATTGCCGGCAACGGCAAAGTGGGCCTGACCCTGACGCGGCAGCTCTCCGCCGAGGGTCACGACTTGACCCTGATCGATCTGGACAGCAAGCGCCTTGGCGACACGGTGGAGCAGTACGACGTGATGGGCGTGGAGGGCAACTGCGCCTCCGCCCCGATTTTACGACAGGCGGGGGTAGAGAAAGCGGAGCTGCTGATCGCCGCCACCAACATGGACGAGGTGAATATGCTCTGCTGCCTCACCGCCCACAGCCTCAACCCCAAATTACACACCATCGCCCGGATCCGGAATCCGGAGTACACCGACCAGATCTTTGAAATGCGGGAGACCTTCGCCCTGTCCCTTGCCGTCAACCCCGAGCGGCAGGCGGCTGTGGAAATCGAGCGGCTCCTCAAGTACCCGGGCTTTCTGCGGCGGGACACCTTCGCCAAAGGCCGGGCCGAGATCGTGGAGGTGCGGGTGGACGGCAAGAGCAAGCTGTGCAACATCTCCCTGAGCGAAATGCTCCACAGCATCATCAAGACCCGGGTGCTGGTCTGCGCCGTGCTGCGCAGCGGCAACGCCATGGTGCCCAACGGCAACTTCATCCTCCGGGAAGGGGACCGGATCTTCGTCACCGCCCCCACCGCCAATCTGACCACGCTTCTGAAGAATCTGGGCATCATCACCCGGCGGGTCCGGCGGGTGATCCTCTGCGGCGGCGGCCGGGTGAGCTACTATCTGACGGAGCTGCTGGAGCGGGACGGCATCGCCGTGCAGATCATCGAGCAGAATCCCCAGCGGTGCCTGGAGCTGGCCGCGCTGCTGCCCAACGCCTCCGTCATTCAGGGGGATTGCAGCAGCCAGGAGCAGCTGGAGGCCGAGGGCCTGGGCTCCTGCGACGCCCTTGTGACCCTGACGGGCATCGATGAAATGAATATGATCATCTCCCTCTACGGGGCCTCCCGGGGGGTGCCCCAGATCATCACCAAGCTGGGCCGGATGGAAAACTGCCAGCTGGCCGACTCTCTGAACCTGGGCAGCGTCATCTGCCCCCGGGAGCTGTGCAGCAACAACATCGTCCGCTATGTCCGGGCCATGCAAAACCAGACCGGGGCCGCGGTGTCCGTCCACACCATTGCCGACGGACAGGCCGAGGCGGTGGAGTTCCAGCTGGACGAGGGCGCCCTCCACTGCGGCGAGCCTCTGAAAAATCTGCGGCTCAAGGCAAACGTGCTGGTGACCAGCATCACCCACGGCGCCAAGGCCACCATTCCCAACGGCGACTCCGTTTTCCGCAGGGGGGACACCGTGGTGGTGGTTACCAGCGGGCAGGGCGTCCTGCGGCAGTTCAACGATATTTTCGCGTGAGGTTTTGCCATGAATTATAAGATGATGGGCAGGTTTCTCGCGCAGATCGTGGCGGTGGAAGCGGCGTTCCTCCTGCCGGCGCTGGCCATCAGCCTGAGCCTGGGCGAGTGGGACGCGGTCCGAGGCTTCCTGATCTCTCTGGCCGTCATGGGGATCGTGTGTCTGGTCCTTTTCGCCTCCTGCCGCAAGGCCCCCGGTCCCTTCGGGGCGAAGGAAGGGCTGGTCTGCGTCAGCGCGGGCTGGATCGCGCTGAGTCTATTAGGGGCTCTGCCCTTCCGGTTTTCCGGAGAGATCCCCCGGTTTATCGACGCTCTTTTTGAAATCGTCTCCGGCTTCACCACCACCGGCGCTTCCATTTTGCCGGAGGTGGAGACCATCTCCCGGGGACTCCTCTACTGGCGCAGCTTCAGCCACTGGCTGGGCGGCATGGGGGTGCTGGTGTTCCTCCTGGCGGTGGCCCCGGCGGGCGGCAAGGGCAGCGGCTTTACCATGCATCTGCTGCGGGCGGAGAGCCCGGGGCCGGACGTGGGAAAACTGGTGCCCAAAATGCGCACCACCGCCATGATTCTGTACCTGATCTATATCGCCCTGACGGTGCTGGACATTTTGTTCCTCCTGGCGGGGGGGATGCCCCTGTTCGACGCCGTTTGCGTCGCCTTCGGCACCGCCGGCACCGGCGGCTTCGCCGTGCGGAACGACTCCATCGCCAGCTACTCGCCCTATCTTCAAAACGTGTGTACCGTGTTCATGCTGCTCTTCGGCGTGAATTTCAGCTGCTACTATCTGCTGCTGATGCGGAAGTTTTCCAGCGTGTTGAAAGACGAGGAGCTGCGGCTCTACCTGGGGATCTTCCTGGGAAGCACGTTGCTGGTGGCCTGGAATATCCGGGGGCTCTACAGCTCCGTCGCCGACATTTTCCGCCACGCCGCCTTCCAGGTTTCCAGCATCATGACCACCACGGGGTTTGCCACCACGGACTTTGACCTGTGGCCTACCTTCTCCAAATCCATTCTGCTGATGCTGATGATCGTTGGCGCCTGCGCCGGCAGCACCGGCGGCGGGCTGAAATGCGCCCGGGTCCTGCTACTGCTCAAGAGCCTGCGGCGGAACATCCACCAGGTGCTCCACCCCCGGAAGGTTCAGGTGGTGCGCACCAACAGCCGGGTGGTAAATGAGACCGTGCTGGACAATACCGCCGCCTACCTGGCGGCCTATGTGATCATCCTGCTGGGCAGCTTCATCGTACTGTCCCTGGATGGATTTTCCATCGAAACCAATCTGTCCGCCGTGCTGGCCTGCTTCAACAACATCGGCCCCGGCCTGGACGCCGTGGGCCCCACCTGCAACTACGGCGCCTACGGCCTGGCGTCCAAGCTGGTGCTGATCCTGGACATGCTGGCGGGGCGGCTGGAGATCTTCCCCATCCTGGTGCTGTTCTCCGGAAGCACCTGGCGGAACAGCTGATTTTCGGAAAATTACGGATTTTCTCCAAATTACCGGTTGAATTTCCCGGCTGAATGTGATACGATAACATTGTATCGGTATGGGCAAAATTGCCCAAATCCCGCATCGGCAATCCTGGGATTTATAGGAGGTAAACAAACAAATGAACGTAGCCGAATTGATGAATCAGCGCAGCACCTTCTCTTTTGAGGTGTTCCCCCCCAAAACCGACGTGGGCATGGAAAAGCTCTGCGGCGAGGGCGGCGTGCTGGACAAGCTCTACACCATGAACCCGGACTACATTTCCTGCACCTACGGCGCCGGCGGCACCAACGTGGGCAAGAACCTGGAAGTTCTGAAAAAGATCAAGGCCGACGGCAAGTGCGTCCCCGTGACCCACTTCACCTGCATCGGCAACACTAAGGACGACATCCGCCAGAAGCTCCAGACCTACCTGGACAATGGCATCGACCACATCCTGGCCCTCCGGGGCGACCTGCCCTTCGGCTGGACCGGCACCAACGGCGACCTGCACTACGCCACCGAGCTGGTCAAGTTCATCCGCCAGGAGTTTGGGGACAAGTTCACCATCGCCGTGGCCGGCTCTCCCGAGGGCCATGTCCAGTGCCGCAGCCTGGAGAGCGACATCTCCTTCCTGAAGCAGAAGCAGGACAACGGGGCAGACTATGTCATCAGCCAGCTGTGCTGGGATATGGATCAGTTCCGGTACTGGCTGGACGCTGTCCGGGCCGCCGGGATCACCCTGCCCATCGATGTGGGCATCATGCCCATCACCACCATCTCCGGCACCCTGACCAACGCCCTGAGCCGGAACGCCTGCGTCATGGATCGGAAGCTGTGCGAGATCATCTCCAAGTACTGGATCTTCCCCAACCCCTACGATCCCGCGCCCTTCGACGCCTACGCCGAGCAGAAGAAGGCCGACTTCCGGAAGGCCGGTCTGGAGTACACCAT
>CANRHF010000164.1 GCA_947630345.1 uncultured Oscillospiraceae bacterium
AGCTTGGCGATGACGTCGTCGGGCAGCTTGATGCCGATGTAGCCAACGAACTTGGCCATCTTGTCGGTCATCAGCTGTACACTTTCTGCTTTTGTCATGAAATGACCTCCTTGTTATGTAGTGGTGTTCTTAAATGTCAATAGGACGAAACGATTAGGGGAAAAACGGATAGAGGATCGGCAGCAGGACCATGCAGATCACAAAGGATACCAGGATCAGGGGCAGGCCGGATTTCAAATAGTCGTTGAACTTGTAGCCGCCCAGGCCGACGACCATGGTATTGGCGGGCATCCCGATGGGGGTGGCGTAGGCGCAGGAGCAGGAGATGACGGTGGCGATAATCATGGAGCGGGGGTCCGCGCCCAGGCTTTGGGCCAGAGACACGGCGATGGGGACCATCAAGGCGGTGGTGGCGGTGTTGGACATGAAGTTGGTCAGCACGCAGCCCACCACAAAGATGACCAGCAGGAGAATGAGGGGATTGGGATTCGCGCCCAGAGCGCCCACGATGGTGTCGGCAATGAGGGTACCGGCGCCGGTGGTCTCCAGGGCCTTTGCCAACGCCAGGGAGCCGCCGAAGAGCAGGACAACCTTCAGGTCGATGGATTTAAGCGCCGCCTTCTCGTCGATGACGCCCAGCGCCACAAGAACGATGGCGCCGACACACGCGGATACTTGCAGGGAGAGGCCGATCTGCTCCTCGAAGATCATCGCCAAAATGACGACCAACAGAACCACCAGGGAAGTGATCTGCTTCCACTTCGGGACGTTGCTGTAATCCCGCTGCTTATCGGCGTTTCCCTCTCCGCTGGTATTGGGCAGGAACCGGTAGCCGATGAAGGCGAAGTAGATAATGCCGATGAGGAGCATGGGCGCCCCCACGGTGGCATACTCAAAGAAGCTCGTCTTAATACCCAGATTGTTCATGGCGTCAACGCCCATCAGATTTCCGGGGGCGCCAATGATGGACAGGTTCCCGCCCAGAGCCGCCGCGAACACCAGGGGCATCAGGAGCTTGCCCCGGGAGTAGCCGGACTCGTCGGCGATGCCGCACACCACGGGGATCAGAACGGCGGCGGTTCCGGTGTTGGACAGGAAACCGGACATGACGCCCACGATGACCATGATGGCGATGATCAGAATGCGCTCGCTCTTGGCGAATTTGGTGACGATGCCGCCGATCTTATTGGCCATGCCGGTCTCAAAGAGGGCCTGGCCCACGACGAACATCCCTACGCAGAGGATGACGTTGCTGTTGACATAGCCCGCGAAGGTGTCGGAGGCCCCCAGCACACCGGTGACGTTGAGACCGATGGCTACGATGGTGGCGGTGAGTCCCAGGGGGATCTTCTCCAAGATGAACATAACGATGGCGAAGGCAAGGAACAGCAGGGTGATGGTTGTCGGTGACATGGTGATCTCCTCTCTGTTTTTTTTCGCATCGGCCAATGCTTTTTATAGTCCTATCATAGCATCGATTGGTGGATTTGTAAAATTGATATATTTTGCGTTTATATAAAAATTTTTAATGTACTCCTTGGCAAAGCGGACTGCCTGTGATATAATGAATCACACGCTTTCAGGAGGAGATCCATATGACGCTGGCACAGCTTCGCTATTTTTGTACCGCGGCCCGGTACCACAGCATCACCCAGGCCGCCAATA
This sequence comes from uncultured Oscillospiraceae bacterium, assembly GCA_947630345.1. Lineage (GTDB taxonomy): Bacteria > Bacillota > Clostridia > Oscillospirales > Oscillospiraceae > Faecousia. Next base: position 1,666 of record CANRHF010000164.1, read on the forward strand.
TTCTATTTGTCACCCAGCCCACGGTGTCCATCGCGATCCGGGACTTGGAGCGGGAGTTCTCTCTCACGCTGTTTGTCCACACCAACAGCGGCCTGACCCTTACCGACGAGGGGGAGGTCTTCTATGACCGGGCGTCGGCGATCCTGAGCCAGTGCGACGATCTGACCGCCGAGTACGGCGGAAGCAAGCCTGTCCGGAGCCGGTTCAGCATCGGCATCCCGCCCATGCTCAGCACCATCTTCTTCCCGGACCTGCTGGACGCCTTTCATGTGGTCTATCCGGACATCTGGGTGGAGCTCCAGGAGTACGGGTCCGTCCGGGCCTGCCAGCTGGTGCAGGACGATGTGCTGGACATGGGCTTGGTCAATATGGAGCTCCACGACATCGATAAGTTTCACACCTTCTATCTGACCACGGAACCCGCCTATTTGGGGGTCTGCCCCTCCCACCCCTTGGCGGGGGAGCAGTCCGTCACCTTGGAACAGCTCCAGGGGCAGCCGCTGATCCTGTTCAACCAAGATTCCGTACAGAACCAGATCTTCCTGAGCCAGTTTCAGAGCAAAAAAATATCGCCCCACATCATTATGCGCAGCAGCCAGATCACCACCATCCTGAAATTCCTTCGGCAGGGGAAGTGCAGCTGCTTTTTCTACAAAAGTATGTTCCGGCAGCTGCCGGAGCTGGTAAGCATCCCGCTGGAGCCGCCGGTGGAGACGCGGGTGGGGCTGGTCTGGCGGCGGGGGCGGTACATGACCGCCGGGATGCGGGCGTTCCTGAATTTTTGCAAGCAAATGTACGGAAATCACGCATAGCCACGATCCAGCTTTGCCTCCTTCCTCTCCGGCTGTTGTGATCCCATCAGGCCCCGCTCCCATAACCACGGCCTGCCCCCAAACCAGGCCGAAGCCAGTTTCTCTCAGCAGTTTGCTTGTCCACTTGATTGATGATTTCCCGCCATGACCGAGTACGAAATCAAAATGACCAAGTTCGAAATGTTTGTTGACCCCTTTGTTTGTACATGATACACTGCCCATAGCAAAGGAAACGGTGCGCACCGATTCTTTGAAAGAAAAACGATTTCAATGGAAAAGGGAGGCCATAATCCGCATGATCGAATTCTCAATGGAAGACGTCATGAACGTCATCAACACAATTTCAGGCTATTTGATCGCAATCGGCGTTGTCCTCGTGCTTGCCATCGTGGCCATGGTTGGCTGCATGAAGCAGAAGGATCACGTCAAATTTATGGTTCGGGCACAGGCCGGCGGCGCGCTGGTCCTCGCGCTGGTCATCATCCTGAACCTGATCTGCCTCGGCCCCATGAAGACCATGATCTCTCTGGCCATGGGCGAAGGGCACCTGACCGAAGAAACCATCACGGAAGTGCTGGCGGACGTCCAGAAGGTCAGTGAGGAGGGAACTGTTCTGCTGGAGAACGAGAACAATTTCCTGCCTCTTACCAACACCACCAAACTGAACGTATTTGGCTGGGCTTCTGTTGCCCCGAACTACAGCGGACGCGGTTCTGGCGCTGCCTCCGGGCAGTATGAGATCACCACGCTCTATGACGGCCTGAAAAACGCGGGCTTCACCCTGAACGATGATCTGTACAATTTCTACATGAACTATGCCAGCGAGCGCCCGGAGATCGGGACCCGGCATCAGGATTGGACGCTTCCTGAGCCCCCCGCCTCCACATACACCGATGAGATGATGAGCGCCGCCAAGGCGTTCTCTGACACGGCCCTGATCTTCCTCTCCCGGGCGGGCACCGAGCAGGCGGACCTGCCCACCGATCTGACGAATCTGCCCGCGGACGGCTCCTTCAACGACAACACCGCTGACTACGCCGATTTTGGCAATGACCACTACCTGCAGCTGAGCAAGAGCGAGCGGGACATGGTGGAGCTGGTGTGCGACAACTTTGAGAACGTCGTCGTTGTCTGGAACGGCCCCTGTGCCTTTGAGATGGGCTTTGTCGAGGAGTACGCGCCCATCAAAGGCGCCCTCTGGTGCGCTCCCTGCGGCCAAAACGGCTTCAATGGCCTGGCCCGGATCCTGAAGGGCGAGGTCAACCCCTCCGGCCGGACCTCCGATACTTTTGTGTATGACCTGTCTGCCACTCCGTATTTCAACAACATCGGCAACTTCCTCTATGACAACATGGACGAGTTCCAGTTCCAGAAGGACGCGAAATACGGCGGCGCCACCATCACGCCGGGCTTTGTCCATCTGGTGGAAGGCATCTATGTGGGCTACCGCTTCTATGAGACTGCCGCCGCCGAGGGCCTGATCGACTATGACAAGACCGTGCAGTATCCCTTCGGCTATGGCCTGAGCTACACGCAGTTCAAGCAGGAGATCCAGAATTACAACGCCACCGCCGACGGCTGCGCCTTTGATGTGGTCGTGACCAACACCGGCAGCGTTGCCGGCAAGGAAGTGGTCGAGGTGTACTACAACCCGCCCTATACCAACGGCGGGATCGAGAAGGCCTCCGCCAATCTGGTGGCCTACGATAAGACCGAAGTGCTGGAACCCGGTCAGTCTGAGAC
>CANRHF010000165.1 GCA_947630345.1 uncultured Oscillospiraceae bacterium
CATCTACAAAAAGCACGGGCGGGCGGAATTTCTCGAAGCGGCCAAAGACTACTCTTCCCATGTGCATCCGGAGAGCATTGACAAAACGATTGATGAAATGGAGTCCCGATGGTTCGACGCGAGGCACACCATGACCGAAGCTGAGAAAATGGTTGAGGACTACAACAACGGTCTCACCGTTCTCAACAACGACGCCAGTCTTGCTTACGCCAGCGCGGGATTCGGAATGACCATGTAAGAAGGAGGGGAATCCCATGAAGAAAATTACTGTCAGCGTGTCCTACGACGAGGAGAAGCTCTCCACGCTCAGACTGTACCTCGAGCAGAAAGGGTTGAAGGTCGAGGATGAGGTGACCAAATCGCTGGATACGCTTTACGCCAAGCACGTCCCTGCCGGCGTCCGCGCGTTTCTGAATCTGCGCTCCGGCAACGCGGAGCCGCCCAATCCAAAGGTACGGAAGCTGAATACGGAACCAAAACCAAATCCGGAGATGACAGATCACGACCGGGAGGGTGAGGCCAAGAATCCCATCCCGCGGATGTAGCCGGCTGTGGGAGCCGTGAAGCCCTTGTGTCGGCTTTTCCGACGCGGGACAGCCAGCAACCCGCCAAGAGAAGATAAGCCGAATTTGAGGCGGTTTCGGGCAGATGTTCAGGAGCGGGATGACGCCCATTTGGAGGATTCTCGACAGGGTCGAAAATCAAGCAGGACAAAGGCAAGGGGTTGCTGATGCACCCCTTGCCGAGTCACAGCGGACGGCAACGCCGACCGCGCAAGGGTTTTTGACGGCTTGAATGCCTCTTTTGCTGGGTTGCACCCTGTTCTGAAAATCTGAACTTAGGGTGGTTACCATAGAGCAAAAACACCGTGATTACAAGAATAATTGCGGGGTCACGAAATGAAGGAAGGAGTTGAGAATATGCCTGCGCCAAAAGACAAGTACAAGTTCGCGCTATGGCTCTACCCGGAAACACTGGCGAAAGTCAAGGAGCTTTACCGCAAAGATGATTGCGTCAGTAAGTCCGAGTTTATCGAGAAAGCCATTCGGTTTTATATCGGTTTCCTAACCGCGGAAGACAAATCCAGTTTTCTTCCGAATATGTTTCTGTCAAACATGCGTGGAATCGTCTCAGAGAGTGATACAAGGATCAGCCGGTTACTCTTTAAAATGTCTGTAGAGATGGCAATCATGATGAATCTTCTTGCCTTTGAGTATCAAGTAGATCCAGATGTGTTGCAACGGCTTCGCGGTGAATGCGTAAAAGAAGTTAAGCGACTCAACGGTTCATTCTCATTCGAAGACGCGGTCAACTGGCAGAAGGACTAACGGATGGCAAAGCTCATTACCAAGTTCAAATATCTCAAACCGTCTGACAAAAGAAGCCCAGGTGGTTACGCGAAATATATAGCAACCCGTGAAGGCGTTGAAAAGATAGATGACTCACTAAGGTATGCTCCCGAAACGAAAAGACAAAGAAAGTTCATTCAAAAACTCGTTTCAGACTTCCCGGAGAGCACTTCCATGTTGGAGTATGAAGACTATCTGAATAATCCAACTCGTGAAAATGCGTCCGAGTTTATCTCAAGAGCGATTGAGAATCACGCCGACGAAATTATGACCAGCAAAACCTATGCTGACTATATTGCAACACGGCCTCGAGCCGAGCGAATAGGTTCGCACGGCCTCTTTACCGACGAAGGCGTTCAAGTAAACCTGGCGAAGGTCTCAAAGGAATTGAATCTACACGACGGAAACGTTTGGACAGCAATCATCTCCCTTCGCCGTGAAGACGCGGAGAGGCTTGGATATAACACAGGAGAGCGTTGGCGACAAATGCTCCGTGCTCAATCGCAGGAGTTCTCCGATCAGCTTCATATTCCGATGCAGGATCTAAAGTGGTTTGCCGCCTTTCATAACGAGGGGCATCATCCGCATGTGCATCTCATGGTGTACTCAACAAATCGCAGCGAGGGATATTTATCAAAGAGTGGAATCGATAAGCTGCGATCATCCATAGCGCGAGAGATATTCCATCAGGATCTGATAAGCATCTATGAAAAGCAGACGGAGCATCGGAATGCTCTTCGCGCTCACAGTCAGGATGTGATTGCTGAAATCGTTTCTCGGATCAACAGCGGCGCCTATGATAACCCTGCGATTGAAAACAAACTGCTCGAGCTTGCTGACCGACTGTCAAAAACGAGCGGCAAAAAACAATACGGATATCTGAAAGCAGACGTTAAGGCTATCGTGAATGGAATCGTATCTGATCTCGCGGCCGACGAGCGAATCGCTTCTCTCTACGACCTGTGGTATGAACAGCGGGAGAACGTCATCCGCACCTATACGGAGGAACTGCCGGAACGAATTCCGTTGGTGGACAATCCCGAATTCAAATCCATCAAGAACCTGGTCATCCAGGAGGCGCTCAATATTTCTGCCGACAGAGTGATCGCGGACGAGCAGGATGAGAAAGCCGAGGACGATCTGCCCTCCGCGGCGGAGCACGGAAATCCGTATGCCGAGCAGCTTTTGCACAGCATCCAGTCAAACCGCAGTTGGCCCGCGGCGCTTGGCGCGATCCGACTCCTGCATCATCTGAGCAGGGTGATTCAAAACCAGCTTGATGAAGGAAAGAGGGATAACTCTGGCCTCATCGATCGAAAGCTCAAGAGAAAGATCGACGAGAAAAAGCAGGCACACGGTCTCAAGCAAGGATAAGGAGAAAATCATGTCAACAAAATATATTCATTTTACTGACGAGCAGAAGGAACAGGCTCGTCAGACGAATCTATGCGAGCTTCTTCGCTCTCAGGGTGAAACGCTCAAACGATCCGGCTCGGAATACGAATGGCAGGACGGATCACAGAAGGTCACTATTCGTGGCAACCTGTGGTTCCACCAGTATGAGCGGCAGGGCGGCGACGCTATTGACTTCGTCCGAAGATTCTATCACAAGGACTATCCCGAAGCGGTAGAATATCTGCTCTGCGGCTGTAGCGGAACGCTGTCTGCCTCACCGCCGATTGAGCGGAAGCCATCCAAACCGTTTGAGCTGCCTCCCCGCAATGATAATATGCGCAGAGTCTATGCCTATCTGCTGTCCCGGCGGGGGCTGGATCGTGAGGTAGTAAATGCCTTCGCTCATAAGCAGATGATCTATGAATCCGCACAGTACCACAACGCCGTGTTCGTCGGTTTCGATCCGGACGGCGTCCCTCGCCATGCCAATATGCGCGGCACAGGGAGCGAGAGTACCTTCAAGGGTAACGCGGACGGCAGCGCTCCGGAGTACAGCTTTCACTGGACCGGACAAAGCCGCTACCTCTTACTATTCGAGGCGCCGATAGATATGCTGTCCTATATCTCCATGCACAAGAAGAATTGGCAGCGGCACAGCTATGCCGCCGCCTGCTCGGTGTCAGACAGAGTTCTGTTTCAGATGCTGAAGGACAATCCCAATATTTCGGAGGTGTTCCTCTGCATGGACAGCGACGAACCTGGGCAGGCGGCTGCCAAAAGAATCAGCGATAGGCTGTTCACACAAGGAATCAACGCAAGAATCCTCGTTCCCGAACACAAGGACTGGAACGAGGATCTTTTATATCTGAATCAAGAAGAAAGCGAGGTGGAAGAACCATGTCAGGTATTACAACTCTGATTATCGTCGGAGCCATCATGTTTGCCGTCCTTGGCGGCGTGACCCTGCTGGCTCACATCTACAGTCTGAACAATATCAAGAGCAAGACGGTTGGCGACGGGCAGCACGGAACCGCCCGCTGGTTGACCAAAAGTGAGCAACGAAGGGTGTATCAACACATCCCGTTCACGCCCAAGAAATGGCGGGAGCAGGCTAAGAACGGCAAGACTCCTACCGGCGAAGATGGCAAATCTCTTCCGCAGGGCATCGTCGTCGGATGTACCGGTAACACCACAGCGATGGTGGATACCGGCGACGTCCATGTGCTGATGATCGGCGCGGCCGGCGTTGGTAAAACCGCCTTCTGGCTGTATCCCTGCATTGAGTATGCCTGCGCCAGCGGGATGAGTTTTCTGTCCACAGATACCAAAGGCGACGTTATGCGTAACTACGGCAATATCGCAAAGGGCTACGGCTACAATGTTTCCGTGATCGACCTCCGAAACCCGACGTGGCAAGAGGTATCCGATGGGTAGATTTCATTTTCTGTATAAAATGGATCTTCCGCACCGTG
>CANRHF010000166.1 GCA_947630345.1 uncultured Oscillospiraceae bacterium
GGCCCACCAACTTGTGGCTGCCGTACCCCATTTCGGAGACCAGCGTGGTGGCCTACCGCCTGGCGGAGTACGAAGGACCCTTCATGGAGGACGGCACCTACCGGGAGGTGACCAAATGCGCCGCCCTGCTGGTGCGCAACGACAGCGACCGGGCGGTGGAGGCCGGAGAGGTGATCCTGGAGCGGGGCGGACTGCTGCTGCGCTTCCCCTTTACCATGCTGCCCCCGGGCGGGCTGGTGATGGTGTTGGAGAGGGAGGGGAAGTACTGCCCCGAGCGGGATTTTTCCGCCTGCTACGGCTGGGGAGAGCTGCTGCGGGAGGAACCCCTGGCGGCCCAGACCCTGGAGATCACCCCCCAGGGCATGGGAAGCATCGCCGTCACCAATCGCGCCAAAGGCCAGATGGGCCCGGCGGCGCTGTTTTACAAAAGCTATGACAAGGAAAGCGGCATCTACATAGGGGGCAAGACCTATTGTGTGGAGATCCCCGCCCTGGCCCCCGGGGAGACGGTGACGGTGTATCCGGAACACTACGCCGACGGATACAGCCGGATATTTTTGATGCTGCCGCTTTCATGAGCCCTCTTTACCCCTTGTCCTGCCGCCGATCCCCGCCCGGGAAACCGGGCGGGGATCCTTACTGCCTGTGAAATGTTCATAATTTTTGACTATTCTTTTTCCGCACGGTGTGCTATAATAGGCCCGATATGGAAAAAATGAAAAAAAATTAGTTTTGGGAGGAATACCGATATGGGATTGATCACGAAGCTGTTTGGCACCCGCTCCCAGCGGGAGATCAAGCGGATTCAGCCCACTGTGAATAAAATTCTGGCTCTGGAGGACGCCTACCGGGCTTTATCGGAGGAGGAGCTGAAGGGCAAGACTGCCGAGTTTAAGGAGCGCCTGGCCCAGGGGGAAACCCTGGACGACCTGCTCCCCGAGGCTTTCGCGGCCGTGCGGGAGGCGGCGGACCGGGTGCTGGGAATGCGGCCCTATCCCGTGCAGCTCATCGGCGGCGTGGTACTCCATCAGGGCCGGATCGCCGAGATGAAGACCGGCGAGGGCAAGACCCTGGTGGCCATTCTGCCCTGCTACCTCAACGCCCTGACCGGCAGGGGCGTCCATGTGGTTACCGTCAACGAATACCTGGCCAAGCGGGACGCCGACTGGATGGGCAAGGTCTACCGCTATATGGGCCTGACGGTGGGACTGATCATCCCCGGCATGACCTCGGCGGAGCGCCGGGTGTCCTACGCCGCGGATATCACCTACTGCACCAACAACGAGCTGGGCTTCGACTACCTCCGGGACAACATGGCCATCTATAAGAGCGAGCAGGTCCAGCGGGGCCACGCCTTTGCCATCGTGGACGAGGTGGACTCCATCCTCATCGACGAGGCCCGAACTCCTTTGATCATCTCCGGACAGGGGGAGGACTCCTCGAAGCTGTACCAGATGGCGGATCAATTTGTCTCCGGCCTGCGGAAGAAGGTCTTTGCCAAGACCGATGAAAAAGAGGTCCAGGACAACTACGACTGCGACTACTTCGTAGACGAGAAGTCCCGCACCGTCTCCCTTACCGCCGAGGGCATCGCCAAGGCGGAGCGGTACTTCGGCGTGGAGAACCTGGCGGACGCCGCCAACGCCACCTTGTCCCACCACATCAACCAGGCCATGAAGGCCCGGGGCCTGATGAAGAAGGACATCGACTATGTGGTGAAGGACGGCCAGATCATCATCGTGGATGAGTTCACCGGCCGGTTGATGTACGGCCGGCGGTACAACGAGGGCCTTCACCAGGCCATCGAGGCCAAGGAGGGGGTCACTGTAGCGGGGGAGAGCAAGACCCTGGCCACCATCACCTTCCAGAATTTCTTCCGGCTCTACGACAAGCTCTCCGGCATGACCGGTACGGCCCTGACCGAGGAGGAGGAATTTGCCGCCATCTACAATCTGGACGTGGTGGAGATCCCCACCAACCGGCCTGTGATCCGGCAGGACCATTCCGACGTGGTCTACAAGACCGAGGCTGGAAAATTCCGGGCCATCATTCGCCAGGTGAAGGAATGCCACGAAAAGGGCCAGCCGGTGCTGGTGGGCACTGTGTCCATTGAAAAAAGCGAGCTGCTCAGTAAGCTCCTGAAGCGGGAGGGCATCCCCCACAACGTCCTGAACGCCAAGTACCATGAGCTGGAGGCCCAGATCGTGGCCCAGGCCGGTAAATTTGGGGCCGTCACCATCGCCACCAACATGGCCGGCCGTGGTACGGATATCATGCTGGGCGGCAACGCCGAATACCTTGCCATGAGCGAGCTGCGGCGGCAGGAGCTGCCGGAGGAGCTGCTCCAAGAGGCCAACTCCTACGCCGAGACCGACGACGTGGACATCCTCACCGTTCGGAAGCGGTATGAAATGCTCCTGGCCTCCTACAAGACCGAGACCAGTAAGGAGGCTGAGGAAGTTAGGGCCGCCGGCGGCCTGTTCATCATCGGCACCGAGCGCCACGAGTCCCGCCGGATTGACAATCAGCTCCGGGGCCGTTCCGGCCGTCAGGGGGACCCCGGCGAAAGCCGGTTCTACCTGAGCCTGGAGGACGATCTGATGCGCCTCTTCTCCACCGACCGGGTCATGGGGATGATGGACAGCCTGGGCATCGACGAGGATACGCCCATCGACGCCAAGATCCTCTCCGGCGCCGTGGAAAACGCCCAGAAGAGCGTGGAGAGCCGGAATTTCCGGGCTCGGAAGAACGTGCTGGAATATGACGACGTGATGAACGTCCAGCGGGAGGTCATCTACGCCCAGCGGGAAAAGGTGCTAAGCGGGGAGGACCTGCGGGAAAGCATTCTGTCCATGCTCCGGGAGGTGGTGGAAAGCACCGTCTCCACCGTCCTCAGCGACCGGGGCGGCGTGGTGGACGAGGAAGGACTTTCCATGGTCCTGTCCCACTTCGAGGGGATCTACTTTGCCAAGGGCGCCTGTCCCTACCGGGAGAAGCTCACCGCCCAAGACCTTTCCCAGGAGCTCTACGATCTGGCCCTGGAAACCTATGAAAAGAAGGAGACGGCCTACACCCCCGCTGTGATGCGAGAGCTGGAGCGGGTGGTCATGCTCCGGGTGGTGGACGAGTACTGGATGGACAACATCGACGCCATGGACGATCTGAAGCAGGGCATCGGCCTCCGGGCCTACGGCCAGCACGATCCCGTGGTCGCCTATAAAGAAGAGGGCTACGAGATGTTCCAGGCCATGATCGCCGCCATTCGGGAGGAGACTGTGCGCCGGATGTTCCTGGTTCAGCTCCGGCCGACCCAGGAGGTCAAGCGGGAGAAGGTTGCGAAGGAGACCTCCACCTCCGGCACCTCCGACGGGACCGTGAAGAAGCAGCCCGTCCGCAAGGCCAAGAAGGTGGGCCCCAACGACCCCTGCCCCTGCGGAAGCGGGAAAAAGTATAAAAAGTGCTGCCGGGAGAAGGACATCGCGGCGGGCCTGGACCGGTGACGGCCATGGGCTTCACGCGGCGCCAGGAAGGGGCTCTGGTCTACTTCACCGGGGATAACATCTCCGTTCCCCATGCCTTTACCACCCGCCTGGGCGGCGTCAGCCAGGATCATCTGGCGGCGCTGAACCTGGGCTTCCACCGGGGAGACGACCCGCAGCGGGTGCTGGAAAACTACCGGATCCTCTGCGCCGCCCTGGGTACCGCGCCTGAACAGGTGGCGGCTGCCCATCAGATCCACTCGGATATCGTCCTGCCCGTGGGGCCGGAGGAGCTGGGGGCGGGGGTGACCGGCCCCAGACTTCCGGAATGTGACGCCCTGGTGACTGCCACCCCCGGCGCGGCGCTGGTGGTCTTCACCGCCGACTGCACCCCCATTTTGCTGTGGGACCCGGTGACCGGCGCGGTGGGCGCGGTCCATGCCGGCTGGCGGGGCACCGCCCAGGACATTGGAGGCAAGACCGTGGAGGCCATGGCACGGCTTTACGGCTGCCGCCGGGAGAATATCCGGGCCGCCATCGGCCCCAATATCGGCCCGTGCTGCTTTGAGACCGGGCCGGAGGTGCCCCAGGCCATGGTCGCGCAGCTGGGACCCGGGGCGGAGGAGGACATCCGCCCAGTGGGGGAAAAATATTATGTAAACTTAAAGGCCCTCAACGCCAAACTCCTCCGCCGTGCGGGGGTGGAGAACCTGGAAGTCAGCCCCCTGTGTAC
>CANRHF010000167.1 GCA_947630345.1 uncultured Oscillospiraceae bacterium
AGCCCTGCTTCACCTCGCCGTTGGCGTCGGCGATGTGCAGATGGAGCTGGCCGTCGGTGAAGGTGACCTGGTCACCCTTCCAGAAGGTATTGAACACGCTGCCGTTGGACCAGCCGTCGGAAGCGAACACGCTGCCGTTAGCGGGGGCGCCGTCGGCAAAGTTCACATCCAAGCCCTGAGTGGGAATCTCCTCCCCGCCCTGGCTTTCCTCGGGAACCAGGGGGGCGCCCTGGGCGGAGGTTTTGATGTACTGATAGTCGGCGGTGGCGTCGGACAGGGTGTACTTGCCCATCCAGCCCTCGGCGTCAGGAGTGCCGCACCAGTAGTTCATCAGGATCCGGCCGGGAGCGGCGGGCAGCGGGGTATCGGCGGAAGCCTCCACGGTGTAAACGGGCTGGCCGTCCACATACCAGGTGATGGCCTGCTCGGTCCAGCGGAAGCCGTACTCATGGAAGCCCTCGGAGGCGTCAAAGCCCAGCTCATACCAGTGCTCATGGCCGCCCTCGCCATTGACGAAATAATTAAACTGAACGCCGGTGGTGTCCTTGCCCAAAAACTCAATGTCGATCTCGTCCCAGGGGTTGGGCTCACCCTGGGCGTTGATGTCGTAGGGGCCGGTGCAGGTGAAGAAGGTGCTGGCGGTGCCCTCCACCTTGGCCGGCTTCATGCTCACCACATAGTCGCCGTAGCCGTAGTACAGGTTGGTGCGGGCCTCGCCGCTGTAGTAGCCCTGATCCACCTCGCCGTTGGCGTCCCGGATGCCCAGGTGCATCTGGCCGTCGGAATAGGTCAGGCAGTCGCCCTTCCAGAAGGTGTTGAACACGCTGCCGTTGGACCAGCCGTCGGAGGCGAACACGTTCCCGGTGGGATCGGCGCCAGCGGAGAAGTCTACCAGCATGTCGCCGCCGAAGGGGGCCTCCGGCGCGTTGGTACCGGCAGTGGTGCCCGCGGGCTCCTTGCCGCCGGTGGTGGTGCCGGGCTGCTTCTCCTGGTTGCAGGCGGTCAATGCCAGGACCAGGACCAGTGCTAGGGCCAGTGCGAAGATGCGTTTACTCATGGATGCTCACTCCTTGCTCTAAAATGGTCCGGCGCTCTGGCCGGACAGGTTGCCTGCATCATACCAAAGCAGGCACTTGGGAGCAAGGGGCGTTTCCTAATCTGCTGATTTTTTTCGTAAAATGTCAGCGCTTCTCCGGCGTGGGGCTCAGGAGGATGTTCAGGTGGAACACGCCATCCCGGGCGGAGGCGGTCATGGCCCCGCCGTATTTTTGGACCAGCATCCGAATGCTGCGCATCCCGAAGCCGTGTGAGGAGGCGTCGGCCTTGGTGGTCAGGGGCAGGCCGTCCCGGAAGGTCAGGTCTCCCTGGTAGTAGTTGTCCGCCTGAATGGTCACCATGTCCCCCTGGGCCCGGACGATCAGGTTCACCACCCGCTTCTGCCGCTCCTCCACCGCCCGGACCGCCTCCAGGGCGTTGTCCACGATGTTGCCGAAGAGGCAGTACAGGTCCCCGTCCTCCAGGAAGGACAGCTTCTCCCCGTCCACCAGGCAGGAAAAGCGGATGCCGTTCTGCTCGCAGTAGAGGCTCTTCTCCGTCAGCAGCACGTCCAGGAGCTTGTTGCCGGTCTCCACCTTTATGTCGTAAATATTGATGCTCTTTTCCAGGTCCCGCCACGCCTCCGGGCCCATAGGGCCCCCGGCCAAAGCGGCCAGCTTATATTTGATGTCATGGCATTTGATATTGATGAGCTCGATGGTGTCCTTGGACATTTCATACTGCCACTGGCCCTGGCGGATGGCATATTGCAGGTAGGCCACCTCCTGCTCCAGGGCCCGGCTCTCAATGGTTTTGGAGGCCAGCAGCAGCACGATGCCGCAGCAGATCACGGAGAACACGTTCCCGGACTGCCGCAGCACCAGAAATTCCCACCGGTCGAACCGGTTCTCCCGGAAGGTACTCAGCCGGGCGAAGTAGATGTCCTCCACCGAGCAGAGTACCACCGTCACCGCCAGGGCCAGGGCCGTCACGGCGAACATCCGGTAGTCGATCCCCCGGTCCGTGATCCGCTCTTCCAGCCTGCGGAGAAAGAAGAAGTACACCCCCGCCGCCCCCAGGGCCAGCAGGGCATAGTACATCAGATGGTAATAGATGTCGAACCGGTCCCCCCAGCCGTCGTAGAGGCCCATGGCGTCCCCGGCGCACCAGACGATCAGATAGAGCTTGTAGCACAGATTCTGGGCGGCATAGGCCACGCCGCAGAGCAGCACCACCAGCTCCGCCGGCTCCTCCAGGCAGAAGCAGACATGGCCCACAGAGCAGGCGAACAGCAGCAAATACACCCCCGTCCGGCCCGGCACCGTGCTGCCCACCGCCGGGTACACCATGGCGGCCAGCCGGGCCACCACCAGCATCACGGCGGCGCCTGCCAGGAACCGGAGGGCAAAGGAGCGCCGCCGGGCCAGGCGGTGCATGGTCAGGGCGTAAAAAATATACAGCTCCCCCAAAAATTCCAGCAAAACCGACTGAAAAGCAAAGCCCACATTCATTTTTGCCCGCCTCCTGTTCCGGCGTACCAGTCCGTCAGCTCCGCCAGGAAGGCGGCCCGCCGGGGACGGCTGATTTGAAGGGCCTGGCTGCCCACCAGCACGGTGCTGCCCTGGACCCGGACGATGAACCGGGGGTTGACCAGATAGCAGCTATTGCACCGGAGGAAGCCGAAGGCCTGCAGATCCTTCTCCACATTGGCCAGGGCGCCGGTCATTTCGATGGTGTCGTCGATCAAATGATAGTAGAGCCGGTGGTTCATGACCTCCACGAACATCAGCTTGTCGGTGGAGATGCGGCACAGGCCCCCCGGCAGGTTCACGGTGAAGCTCCGCTCCTCCTGCATCAGGTAGATGTCCAGAGCCTTCTTGAATTTCAAGGAAAAATCGTAATAACTCACCGGCTTGAGCAGATAGCTCACCGCGTCCACCTCGTACCCCCGGAGGGCGTACTGGATCAGGTTGGTGATGAAGATCAAGGACACATTTTTGTCGAATTTCCGCAGAGCCAGGGCGGCGTCCATCCCGTTCATGCCGGGCATTTGGATATCCATGAACACCACGGCGTAGACGGTCTGGTAATCCCGCAAAAACGCCCGGCCATCGGCAAACCGGACAGTGTGAAATTCCTCCCCCGTCTCACCGGCGTACCGCTCCACATAGCCCTTCAGCTTTTCCGCGGCGGCGTCCTCGTCCTCTACAATGGCGACGTTGTGCAAGGAGCCTCCCCCTTTCCCATGAGCAAGCGCTGATTTTTAAGTGGAACCAATATAGCATATTTTGCGTCCAGTATCAACCTTTTTTCCGAAAAATTCTACACCCGGAGGGCGAAACTCCGCACATAAAGCACAAAACAGCAAAACCGGCCACTTACATGGCCGGTTCCGCTTTGAGAGAAGAAGGGAGGAATTAATAATGGAATTTACTTCGTCTGCTTCGCTTTCTTTTCCAGCTTCCAGCGCTTGACGATGGCGACGATGCCCCAGAGGATCAGGGCGGCGGCCAGAACGGCTTCCGCGATCAGGATGAAGTAGTAGTTTGCGAAGGGAAGCTTGCCGACGGATACGCCGTGGACGATGCCGTTCATGGCGTTGGAGTTGACGACGGTGTACAGGACGTGCTTCATAGCCTGGCGGGCATAGTAGGCGGAGGCATGGTCGTCGATGGCCAGCAGGGCGTCGGAACCCATGGCGGTGAGCTTCAGGTCGCCGCCGGCCCGGATGCACTGCTCGGTGTCCATATAGCCGCCGTTGTCGTAGTCCGTCAGAACGATGCCGTCAAAGCCCCACTCCTCCCGGAGGATCTTGGTGATGAGCTGGTAGTTGCCGCCAGCCCAGGTGCAGCCGATCCGGTTGAAGGAGGTCATCACCGCCATGACAGCGGGGAGTTGGGCCTCGGTCTTGGTGTAGCTGTCGCTGTCCGAGTCGTACTTCTGGACCATGATGGTCTGCTCGCCCCGGTCCTCCACGCAGATCTGGAAGGGCTTCATGTACAGCTCCCGGATGGCCTGCTCGTTGGAGAAGGTGGCCAGACCGTTCCGGTAGTCCTCCTGGTCGTTCAGGGCGAAGTGCTTGATGAAGGCGTAGACGCCCTTTTCGGCGCAGCCCTTCACCGCTTCTACCGCCATCTGGCCGGAC
>CANRHF010000168.1 GCA_947630345.1 uncultured Oscillospiraceae bacterium
CGGACAGGGCCTCGATCACGCCGGCATAGCTGTAGTTTTTTCGGTGATACAGGGCGTGGTGGACCATGTGGCAGCCCCAGGAGCGGGTTTTCCCCCAGGCGTTGAGCACCGCCACCGTTTTGACGCAGTAGGGCTTGGCGCCGTGGACGTTGGCGTAGAGCTGTCGAAACTCGTCGCACACCTGCTCCACATAGTCCAGGAACCCGGGGGCCTCCAGGGCCAGCTTCAGATAGCCGCCGTAGCCAATCCGGTCGATGGGGCTGCGGAGAATGGCCCGCCGGGCGGTGATCCAGTTGATTCGGGCCTCTCCGATGGGGTCGCCGCCCTCGTGGAAGGTGTCCGGGAAGAAATAGGGCAGGAAGCGGCCCTCGGTGTACCGAACGCCGGGAATGTCGCTGATCAGGCGCAGGGTGGAGCCGTTGCCCACGCTGCCCACCACCGCGTCCAGCCCGATGGAGGGGAACTCTTCCATAAACGGCTCGGTGCCGATCCAGTGGTCCCCCAGGAACATCATGGCCTCCTTGCCGTACTCATGGACGACGTCCACCAGTTCCCTAGCCAGGGCGGCCACCTCCCGGCGCTGGAAGGCCATGAAATCCAGGTATTCCCGGGTGGGGGAACGGTACTGGTTGTTGTAGTAGCCCTGATCGATGATGTACTCGGGCCGGAAGGGGTAGCCCGCCTCCTTCTCGAACCGCTCTAAGATGTAGGGGCTCACCGACGCGCTGTAGCCATACCAATCCACATACTTTTCCCGCTTCAGCTCGTCAAAAATCAGGGTGAACTGGTGGAAAAAGGTGGTGAAGCGGATCACGTCCACATAGGGATGCTCCCGGCAGAACCGCCGGAGCCGTTCCAGGGCGTAGGCGTGGCTCTTGGGCTGGCGCACGTCGAAGGTGATCTGATGCTCGAAATTGGTCCAACCGTTGGTGACGGCGTTGTACATATGCACCGGGTCCCAAATGAGGTAGGCCAGGAAGCTGACGGTGTACTCATGATAGGCTTTCGGCGCGGGGATGATCACGGCGCCCCTCACCTCGTCGAACGTCCACTCGCTCACCACCGTCCCCGCTGTGCGGTCCATGACCTCCCACCACCGCTTTGGGTCGTCCCGGCTGTTTACCCGCATCAGTTCGGGGCTGACGCCTTCCAGCAGCTCGATCTCCAGGGGACCGCCGGCGGCGGTGCGGAAGCCGGTCATGATGTAGCACTGCTGGATCTCCTCCGGGTTGGCCTTGGCCCAGGCGTTGTCCTTCCGGGTGGTATAATAGGTGGCGTACACCTTGACCCCCACGTTTCGCAGCTCCGCCGGGAACTCGGTCCCGTCACAGTCCCGGATGGCGTCGGCGCCCAGACGTTTCACCACCGCCAGCGTTTCCGGCACCACGTCCAGATCGGTGGGGATGGTGACGCGGCCGGTGGTATGATTCATGCTATTGGTCCTCGATTCCATTTCATTTTCCTTTCCTCAGCCCTTTACGCCGCCTCCGGTAACGCCGGCAATGATTCTCTCGGACAGGAACAGATACAGCAGGAAGGTGGGCAGGAACACGATGATCACCGCCGCAAACATACCGCCGTAGTCGTGGGAGTACTGCATGGAGTTGACGATCTGCAGCAGGCCCACGCCTACGGGCGTGGCGTCCCCGGAAGGGGTGAAGATCAGGGCCATGAAGAACTCGTTCCACACAGACAGGAAGTTAAAGATCGTCACGGTGACCACTGCCGGCTGGATCAGGGGCAGCATAATGACCCAGAAGGTCCTGGCCGGCGGGCAGCCGTCCAGAGCCGCCGCCTCCTCATAGGTCGTGGACAGCGTGGAGAAAAAGTCCAGCAGGTAGATGGCCGTATAGGGCACCCGGAGCATGATATACAGGGCTATCAGCAGGATGCGGCCCTTGATCCCCCACTGCACCGCCAAGGAATACAGCGGCATGATGATCATGATGGTGGGCACGCTCATGGCGATGACCAGACCGATCCGGATGGTTTTGCTCCCCCGGAAGTTCCAGCGGGACAGCACATAGGCCGCCGGGGCGGCGATGATGAGCACCCCCGCGCAGGACACGGTGGAGTACAGCAGAGAGTTGGCGAAGAACACGGACACATTCTGGTCCTTCCAGGCGTTGGCGTAGTTCTCCCAGTGGAAGCCGGTGGAGAACTCCAGCACCTTGCCGGTGAAGATATCCCGGGAGGTGGACAGGCTGGCGGCCAGGATCCAGAACAGGATCACCGCCGTAAAGGCGACCCAAGCCCCCACCACGATGTAGCCGGGGAGCAGCCGGAGCTCTTTGCCCCAGTTGATTTTGGCATGGTATTTTTTCTTTTTCATGGCGCTCCCCTCCTCAATACTCCAGGTCGTTGTCCTTGATCAGAACGTTGGTGATGGCGTACACCGCCACGATGATGATGGTCAGCACCACGCCCACCGCCGCGCCGGCGCCGGCGTCCCGGTGGACCACGCCCTTGCCGCCGAACACCGTGTCGTACAGATATACCACCGGCACGATGGTGGAGCCCTCGGTATTCACCGGGGAGAACATCTTGGTCCACAGGAAGAAGGTGGTGGTGTTGATGCTCCAGAAGGTGATGGAGGTCTTGATGATACCCCGGAGCAGCGGCAGGGTGATTCGGAAGAACTGGCGCACCTTCCCGGCGCCATCCAGGGTGGCAGCCTCGTAGAGATCCTGGGGGACGCCCTCGATGCCGCTGATGTAGATGAGCATGTAGTAGCCCACAGAGCCAAAGATAAAGGCGGCCAGCATGGACCAGAACTTGGCGTCGCCTCCCATCCACTGGAATTTGTCCAGGCCGATGAGCTCCAGCATGTCGTTGAGCAGGCCGTAGTCATAATTGAACACATACTGCCGCCACATAGTCGCCAGGGCCACGGCGCTGATGATATTGGGCAGATAGATAGCGGCGCGGAAAAATTTCTTGCCACGAATGCCGCTGGTCAGGATCACCGCCATGATCATGGACAGCGCCAGGGTGATCACGCCGCCTACCAGCCAGATGAGCATCATATTCACCATGGAGGTTTTGAAAGAGGCGTTGTGCAGGATGGTGAAGTAGTTCTGCAGGCCGTAGAAGCTCCAGGTCTCGGTGGGGGCGGTAAGGCTCTCCACCCGGAAGAAGCTCATGAGTACGGTGCGGATCACCGGGTAGACATACATCAGCGCCAGGGTGATCACCACGGGGGCCACGAAGCAGGCGATCAGGATCTTGTTTTTTCTCATTTCAGAATCACCTCAAATCCGGGTTTCAGAAAAACAGGCGGCGCCGTATGAGGCGTCGCCTGTTTCGTGGAAATGGTCAATTCGTAGCGTAGGGATCTAAGTATCGGCTTAGTACAGCGCGTCAATGGCCGCGCAGAAGTCAGCGCCGGTCTCGTAAGCGCCCTCGAACAGCCGGGTCATCTCATCCCGCATGGACTGCCAGGCGGGGTGGGTGTTCAGCTCGCCGCACCAGGACATGGCGGAGTCGGCAGCCAGCAGGGTCTCCACCGCGCCGGGCAGAGAGGTGCAGGTGTTGTTGGGGTCGGCGGGAATCTGGTGAGCCTCGTCGGCCAGCTTCTGGCCCCACTCGCCGGTGACCAGGAACAGGCAGAAGTCAAAAGCGGCCTGCTGGTTCTCGCTGTAGTTGGTAATGGCCAGGGAGTTGGAGCCCATGTAGGCCGCGGTAGAGACGCCGCCCTCCACGGCGGGAACGTTGAACACACCCCAGTTGGTCTGGCTCTCGGTGTTGCCGTCCACCTCGGCGCAGACGTAGTCGGCGCAGATGACCATGGCCGCCTCATCCAGACCGATCTTGTTCTCACCGCTGGGGAACTCGCTGGGGGTGCCGTCGGCAAAGTAGCCGGCCTTCACCAGGTCGATAATCTCCTGGGCCGCGGCCACGGCACCGGCGTTGTCGGCCCAGCCGCCATTCTCACGCAGATCGGCGATGCCTTCCTCGCCGATGTGGCGGACAAGCTGATAGTAGAAGGAGAAGTTGGTATAGGCGCTGTCCTGCACCAGGGGGGCCACGCCGTGGTCCTTCAGCTTCTGGCAGACATCCAGGAACTCGGCCCAGGTGGTGGGATCGGCAGTGATGCCG
>CANRHF010000169.1 GCA_947630345.1 uncultured Oscillospiraceae bacterium
TACGATCCCGCGCCCTTCGACGCCTACGCCGAGCAGAAGAAGGCCGACTTCCGGAAGGCCGGTCTGGAGTACACCATTGAGCTGATCGACCAGTACCGGGCCTGCGACATCGCCGGCATCCACCTGTACGCCCTGAATAAGTACGAGGACGTGGCCTACATCGTGGAAAATTCCGGCATCGTGGATCTCATCTGATATTAAAAAGGAGACTTTGCAATGGGCACACCCCATACCATCGCCGTAGCCGGAAAGGGCGGCGTGGGAAAAACCACCACCTGCGGCATGATCATCGACTACCTCTGCAAAAAGAAGGCCGGGCCGGTACTGGTGGTGGACGCCGACGCCAACAGCAACCTCAACGAGGTGCTGGGGGTGGAGGTGGAGACCAGCCTGGGGGATATTCGGGAGGAAATGGCCCAGGCCGAGCTGCGGGGAGACGCCATCCCCGCGGGCATGACCAAGGCCGACTACGCCGAGTTCCGGTTCAACAGCGCCCTCATCGAGGAGGACGACTTCGATATGCTGGTCATGGGCCGGACCCAGGGCAAGGGCTGCTACTGCTATGTCAATGGCGTTCTAAAGACCCAGATCGACAAGTACGCCAAAAACTACCGCTACCTGGTGATGGACAACGAGGCGGGGCTGGAGCATGTGGCCCGGGGGACCCTCCCCCATGTGGACACCATGCTGCTGATCTCCGACTGCTCCCGCCGGGGCATCCAGGCGGTGGCCCGGCTGGCGGAAATGATCGACGAGCTGGGCCTGAAGCCCGGACAGATGGGCCTAATCGTCAACCGGGCGCCGGGGGGCGTCCTGGACGAGGGCGTGAAGGCCGAGATCGAAAAGCACGGTCTGACCCTGTTCGGAGTGCTGCCCCACGACGAGGCGGTGTACCGCTGCGACTGCGACGGGGAACCCACCGCCAAGCTGCCGGACAGCGACCCGGTAAAAACCGCCCTGCGGGACATCATGGCCCGGCTGGGCATCTGATTCTGTAATCCATAAAAGCATATAGTTTAAGGGGGAACATTCACTATGTCTTTCACACCCAAGACGCAGCCCTATAACGGCAAGATCAACGCCGTGACTCTGGGCACCGGTGATCAGGCAATCGTCATCGGCGGTCAGAACGTGCTGCCCTTCTACACCTTCGACGCGCCCATCGAGCACGCGCCGAAGATCGGCGTGGAGGTCTCCGATCTGGCCGGCGAGTGGACCGCGCCGGAGGTCCGGGCCTTCTATGAAGGCTGCGTCACCATGGCCGACTACGCCAAAAAGGCGGAGACCATGCCCGGAGCGGACTTCATCTGCCTGCACTTTGAGTCCGCCGATCCCAACGGGGCCAACCGCTCCGTGGAGGAATGTGTCGCCGACGCCAAGGCCGTGGCCGAGGCCGTCAGCAAGCCCATCGCCGTGATGGGCTGCAAGAACATCGAAAAGGACGGAGAGCTGTTCAGCAAGATTGCCGAGGCCCTCCAGGGGAAGAACATTCTGGTCCTCTCCGCTCGGTCCGAGGACTACAAGACCGTGGGCGCTTCCGTGGCCCTGGCCTATGGCCAGAAGGTGGGCGCGGAGACCGCCGACGACATCAACCTGGCCAAGCAGCTCAACATCATGCTCAAGGGCCTGACCGTGCCCTCCGGCTCCATCGTGATGAACGTGGGCACCGCCGCCGTGGGCTATGGCTATGAGTATGTGGCCTCCACCCTGGACCGGGTGCGTACCGCCGCCCTGGCCCAGTCCGACGCCGACCTGCAGATGCCCATCGTGGCCCCCGTGTCACCGGACACCTGGAGCGTGAAGGAATCCGTCGCCACGGAAGAGGACGCGCCCGAGTGGGGCTCCCAGGAGGAGCGGGCCATCGATATGGAGGTCGCCACCGCCGCCGCCAATCTGACCGGCGGCGCCGACGCGGTGATCATGCGTCATCCCGCCGCCGTAGCGACCATCCGCCAGTTCATCAACGAGCTGGTCTGAGAAGGAGGAACACACAATGGCATTAAAAGGTCTGGATATCTTTAAGCTGTCTCCCAAGAAAAACTGCAAGGAGTGCGGCAGCCCCACCTGTATGGCCTTCTGTATGAAGGTCGCCCAGGGCGCGGTCAAAATTGAAAAGTGTCCCTACTTCTCCCCCGAGGCCATGGCCCAGCTGTCCGAGGCCACCGCGCCTCCCATGAAGACCATCACCGTGGGCGACGGTCTGAAGCTGGGCGGCGAGACCGTCCTGTTCCGGCATGAGAAGACCCTGGTCTCCAAGAACCTGTACGCCGTGTCCGTGGACACCGGCATGGCCCCCGAGGCGGTGGACGCCGCTCTGGAAGCCATGAAGGTGGTAGATTATGAGCGCATCGGCGAGCGGATGTATGTGGAAATGGTGTTCTGCGCCAACAAGGGAGCCGATCCCGCCGCCTACGCGGAGCTGGTGAAGAAGGCCGCCGCCACTGGCCGGGCTCTGATCCTGGAGTGCTGGGACGAGGCGTGCGCCAAGGCCGCTCTGGAGGTCTGCAAGGCCGGCAAGCCCATTCTGGACGGGGCCACCCCCGAAAATTACGCGGCTATGAGCAGCCTCGCCACCGCCGCCGGGGTCACCCTGGGGGTGTGGGCGGAGAATCTGTCCGATCTATATGACACCGTGAAGAAACTGGAGGCCGCCGGCAACAAGAACCTGGTGCTGGACGTCACCGGCAAGACCGCCAAGGAGACTCTGGCCAACGCCGTCCTGGTCCGCCGCACTGCTCTGAAGGACGGGGACCGGACCTTCGGCTATCCCTCCATCGTCAACCTGACCCGGTTCGCCAAGAATGACGCCCGGCTGCAGACGGCCTACGCCGCCATGTTCACGGAGAAGTACGGCTCCATCATCGTCATGGACACCATGACCTACGCCCAGGCCCTGCCCCTGTACGGCCTGCGGCAGAACATCTTTACCGATCCTCAGAAGCCCATGAAGGTGGAGAGCAAGATCTATCCGCTGAACGGCGCCGACGAGAACAGCCCCTGCGCCCTGACCGTGGACTTCGCCCTGACCTACTTCCTGGTGTCCGGCGAGCTGGAGCGGAGCAACTGCCCCGTGAACCTGCTGATCACCGACGCCTCCGGTATGTCTGTGCTGACCGCCTGGGCCGCCGGCAAGTTCTCCTCCTCCTCCATCAAGAAGTTCTTCGACGAGAACGACATTGAGAACAAGATCAAGTCCCGCACCCTGATCATCCCCGGCAAGGTGGCCGTGATGAAGGGCGAGATCCAGGAGAAGCTGCCGGGCTGGAATGTGGTCGTCGGTCCCACCGAGGCCGTCCAGCTGCCCAAGTATATGAAGGACAAGGAGTACGAGGCCGCCGCCAAGGCCGCCCAGGCCGAAGCCGCCGCCAAGGCTGCCGCCGCCCCCGCCCAGGAGGTCAAGGAGCTGACCTTTGAGGAGCTGCTGGAGAAGGTGCCCAAGATCGAAGTGGTGGACACCGGCGTGGTCTACAAGGGCCACAACCCCGACGCCCAGACCTTCGTCACCATTGGCGAGCGGATCCACTGCATCAGCCCCTCCATCCGGAAGGCCATGGACGAGCGGGACCCCGGCCCCATCCTGAAGCGGGCCGCCGAGCAGATCGCCGCCGGCGCCACCTATCTGGACGTGAACATCGGACCTGCCGAGAAGGACGGCCCGGAGCGGATGATGTGGGCCGTGCAGCTGCTGCAGCAGAACTTCAACAACGTGCCCCTGGCCCTGGACACCGCCAACAAGAAGGCCATCGAGGCCGGCATCAAGGTCTACAACCGGACCAACGGCAAGCCCATCGTCAACTCCGCCGACGCCGGCTCCCGGATCTCCAACATCGATCTGGCCGCCGCCAACGACGCCATCGTCATCGCCCTGTGCTCTGCCGACGGCATCGCAAAGGACAACGAGGAGCGGATGAAGCACTGCCACAACATGCTGGAGCGGGGCCTGTCGCTGGGCATGGACTCCTCCGACCTGTGGTTTGACCCGCTGTTCTTGGTGGTCAAGGGTATGCAGGACAAGCAGATGGACGTGCTGAACGCCATCAAGCTGTTCTCCGACGAGGGCCTGAAGTCCACTGGC
>CANRHF010000170.1 GCA_947630345.1 uncultured Oscillospiraceae bacterium
TCGCTGGTCAGTTCCTCCGGGAACCGTTTGCAGAACGCGTAGCTTACCGTGGCAAAATGGGGAATGTCATCCAACAGGCCATATCCCAAAAACCAACGGTAGGATATCGTGTCCTGTATCCTTTGATAGGTCTGCCGCAAAGACGGAATCCCGTACAAATGCTGGAGCAGTACCATCTTGATAAGCACAACTGGGTCGGTGCCAGGCCTGCCGATGTTGTGGCAGTAATACGGCTCCAACCGCTCATACAGCCACTCATAATCCATGACCTTTTCAATCTTCCGCAGAAGATGGTCTTTGGGCACTAATGCCTCTAAATCCGTAATAACCGGCTCCCGCCGGGAATCCTTCCTCCACTGTTCCATTCCCGCACCCCCTGTTACCATGATTATAGCATACTTTGGGGCGTTTTGAAAGACTTTTTTGACAAGCTGAAATGGCATAGCCGGGTTTTTCGGCTATGCCATTTTTTCAAATGGACGCGGCTCCCACCCGCAGATCGTACTTTTCCACATCCACCAGCACCGAGCCCACGGCGTCAAAGCTGATGGCGTTGGCCTCCTGGCGGGTGTAGATGGTGGCGCTGGCGGCCTGCTCCCCGTCGTTGACGAAGAGCTCCAGGCTGAACCGGTCCAGGATGATCCGCAGCTTGATCTCCCCGTTCCGGGGGCGGACCTGAAGATACCGGGAGTGGACGATGTCCGCGTTGCTGCCGCTGTTGGTCCGGTCGATTTTGATGATGCTGTCGGCGGGCTTGTAGCGGATGGTGGTGTCGTATTCCCCGTCCCGGGCCACATGGACCCGGAAGCAGGAGTAGGACCCGCTGCCCGCCGGGCGGACCGACACCGTCAGATCCACCATCCGGCCCTGGAGACCGTGGAGGTGCATTTCATTGTTGATGATCAGCACGTTCCGGTAGCTCACCGGATCCACCCGATACCGCTCCAGCTCCCGCACCGGGGTCTGGATCAGCCGGCCGTCCCGGATGCTTAGCTCCCGGGGCAGGCTCATCTGGCCGAACCAGCGGCAGTTGTAGGGCTTCCAGGAGGTGGTGTTCCAGTTCTGCATCCAGCCGATCATGATCTGCCGCCCGTCGGGAGCCCGGAGGGTCTGGGGGGCGTAGAAATCGATGCCGTAGTCCACCGCCTGGACCGCCTCCCGGCGGAAGGCGTGGGTCTTGGGATCGTAGGAGCCGATGAGGCACATGGTGCAGTCGCCGGCGTGAAATTCCAGGCCGATGGGGCTCATATCCTGGGGACACGCCAGCAGGACCTGCTTGCCGTCCAGGGGGAAGAAGTCCGGGCACTCCCACATCCGGCCATATTGGTTCCGGGAGGCGTCCAAAGTGGCCGCCCGGCGCCAGGAGGTGCCGTCTTTGCTCTCAAAGAGCAGCACCGCGCCGCTGCCGTCCGGCGTCCGGTTCCCCACCACCATGCGGTAGGCACCGTCGTCATCCTTCCAGACCTTGGGGTCCCGGAAGTCCACGGCGCTGCCGCCAGCGGGCAGGTCCGCGTCGGTGAGGACGGGATTGCCGGGCCATTTTTCGTAGTTCACCCCGTCCCCCGCCGCCAGGCATTGGGTCTGTAAATTCTCCTTCCGGCCGTCCGGGGAGAGACGGCTGCGGACGCCGGTGTACACCAGCATCTGCCGCCCGTCGGGCAGCTCCACGGCACCGCCGGAGAAGCAGCCTCCTTCATCGTAGTCGGTGTCCGGGGCCAGGGCCACGGGGAGCCGCTCCCAGCGGATCAGGTCCTTGGACTTGACGTGGCCCCAGTGCATGGGGCCCCACTCGTTGGAATAGGGGTGGTACTGGTAGAAAAGATGGTACTCCCCCTTGTAGAAGGAAAATCCGTTGGGATCGTTCATCCAGCCGATGGTGGGGGTGACGTGGAAGGCGGGGCGCTGCTCCGCGGGAATGAAGGGGGCGTAGCGGGCTTCAAAATCTCGGGCTTTTCGCAAAGTCTCGCTGGGCATGTAAAAAACCTCCTGGGAAAAGAGTTCCGCCGGACCGGTGCCCCGGCCCGGCGGAGGGTTTAGAGGAAGGGAGAAAACCCTGAAATAGGTCGAATCAGCCCTTCTGCGCTTCCAGATAGCGGGTGTAGGCGTCCTGGTAGACGGTCAGCAGCTTGTCCATGCCGCAGCTATCCTTCAGCATGGTCAGATACTCGTTCCACTCCTCATCGGAGGGGCCGCCGTTCTTGATCCAGGTGCCCTCCTTCTCGGAGACCTGGCTGACGAAGTCGGGGCGGTAGCGGCTGATGATCTCCAGCTCCTCCTCGGTGAAGGTGACGTCGTTGGGGTAGGCGGCGGTGTCGTCCACATAGGGCATCCAGTATTCCATCAGGTCCTCCAGCCGCTCCACGGCCCGGTCCTCCAGATAGAACACGTTGTTGTAGTACTCGGGCAGGATCAGGCGGGGACCGTAGACCTCGTACTCGGCCTTCAGGTCGCCGGAGCTCTTGCCGTACTGGGCCTGGGCCTCGTCCTCGGTGATGACCTGCCAGACGCCGTTCTCATCCTTTTCGGACCAGTACACGCCGATGGGAGCGTACTGGAGCTGCATGACGATCTCGCCGTCGTACCACTGGTCAAAGTACTTGCACAGCAGCTCGGGGTTGCCGCACTCCTTAGTGATGTTCAGGTTGCCGGAGGTGACGGGGGGCGCGGCCCGGAGGTTGACGGTGTGGGTGCCCTCATACTTGGTGCCCACGGGGCCGTCCAGCGGAGGCAGGAACACGAAGTCGTCCGCCAGATCGCCGGCGATCTGGTCGATGTACCACCAGGTGGTGACGCCGGCCCGGCCCTGGGAGACCTTGGAGATCAGCTGGCTGTCGGACTGGGAGAACATCTCCAGGTCCATCAGGCCCTCGGAAAACCAGTCGTGGAAGTAGGTGATGGCGTCCCGGTAGCGGTCGCTGGCGCAGACGAACTCCACGGAGCCGTCGCCATGGGCGATCAAATCGAAGCACACGTCGGAGGTGAAGTTGGTGAAGCCGAAGCCGGCGTAGAAGATCTCCTGGCCCCAGCACCACTGGTCAAAGCCGGTGGACATGGGGATGGTGGAGCCGGGGGCGTTGCCGTACCGGGTGGCCATGTCGTTTTCCTTGAAGGCCACCAGGGCGTCGTGGAGCTCGGTCAGGTTGGTGGGCACGGGCAGGCCCAGCTCATCCAGCCAGGTCTTGTTGATCATGGAGAACTCGGGGATGGAGTAGATGCTCAGATCCTCCTCCGCGCCGATGGCCGCGGTGCCCATCAGCTCGCCGGAGGGCAGGCCGTAGATTTTGCCGTCGGCCATGGTGATGGCGGCCTTGATCTCGGGATGGTCCTCCAGGATCTTGCTCAGGTTGGGCATGATCTCCGGGGTGATGTAGGGGGTCAGGTCAATGAAGGTGCCGTCGGAGCCGTACTCATTGATGTCGTTGGCGTTGAAGCCCACGGCGATGAAGGCGTCGGGGAGCTGGTCGCCGCCGATCATGACGCCCACCTTCTCGCCCAGGGAGTCGCTCATCAGATCCCATTCGATCTCGACGCCCACGTTTTCAGCAAGCTGCTCCAGGACGGGGTTGCCGTCGTTGCCCCGGCTCAGGCTGCCCATGCCGCCGGTGATCAGAAATTCGGTCTGGTCGGCGTCCTTCTGGTCGCCGCCGGTGGGGCCGCAGGCGGTTAGGCAGCTCAGCAGCATGGCCGCGCAGAGGGCCAGGCTCAACAGTTTCACGAGTTTTTTCATGATGTTCCTTTCTCCTTTAATCATAGATTGCGGATCCGGTCAGCCCTTCACGGCGCCGGACATAAAGCCCTGCTCGAAATACTTCTGGACGAAGGGGTAGATGGCCAGCATGGGGGCCGCCGCCACGATCATGGAGGCGTACTTCACCAGCTCGCCGATCCGGTTGGCCTCGGCGTAGCTCATGCCGCTGGTCATTTTGGACAGAGCCTCGGTGGAAATAACGATGCCCCGCATCACCAGGGGGAAGGGGTACTGGGCCTCATTGAGGTAGATCAGGGCGGTGAACCAGTCGTTCCAGAAGGCCACCATGGAGAACACCACGATCACCGCCATAATGGA
>CANRHF010000171.1 GCA_947630345.1 uncultured Oscillospiraceae bacterium
TCCCGGAACTAGGCGGCAAGTCCCTGGGAGAAACACTGCTGGCTCCCACTAAAATCTACGTCAAGCCGGTGCTTTCCCTGCTGGAGCAGGTCCGGGTGAAGGGGATTTCCCACATCACCGGCGGCGGCTTCTATGAGAACATTCCCAGAAGCATTCCCGACGGCCTGGGTGCCCAGATCGAAAAAAGCGCCGTCCGCACCCCGCCCATTTTTGACTTGATCGCGAAACGGGGGAACATCCCCCAGCGGGAGATGTTCAACACCTTCAATATGGGCGTGGGCATGAGCGTCGTGGTGGCCAAGGAAGACCAGGAGCAGGCTCTGTCTATTCTCCGGCAGGCCGGCGTGGACGCCTATACGATGGGCGTCATCGTGCCCTCCCAGGACAAGCTGATCCTGGTGTAGGAGGGCGGCCATGAGCGAGAAAAAAGCCCGGATCGCCGTGCTGGTCTCCGGCGGCGGCACCAATTTGCAGGCGCTGATCGGCGCCCAGAACCGGGGGATCCTCCACAGCGGCGAAATTCAGCTGGTCATCTCCAACAACGCCGGGGCCTATGCCCTGGAGCGGGCGAAAAAGGCGGGGATCCCCACCCGGACCATCGTGAAAAAGGAGCTGGGGAGCCAGGCGGCCTTTGAGGCGGCGATCCGCGGGGCCCTGGAGGAACAGGAGATCGATCTGGTGGTTCTGGCCGGGTTCCTGGCGATTTTGAGCGAGGATTTTACAAGCCGGTATCCCAAGCGGATCCTGAACATCCATCCCTCTCTCATCCCGTCCTTCTGCGGGGCGGGGTACTACGGGCTCCGGGTCCATGAGGAGGCGCTGAAAAAGGGCGTCAAGGTCACCGGCGCCACGGTCCACTATGTCAACGAGATCCCCGACGGGGGCGAAATTCTCATGCAGAAGGCGGTGTCCGTCCGGGAGAACGACACCCCGGAGACGCTGCAAAAACGGGTGATGCGGCTGGCGGAGTGGAAAATTCTCCCCACCGCGGTGGAAATGGTGTGTCAGAAGCTGACAGAAAGGAACGAAGCATGAATATTTACGACATCGAGGCCATTCAGGAGCGGCTGGCGGGAAATACCTACCCCGGCCGGGGCATTCTCATTGGAAAGACGCCCAGCGGGCGGGCCTGCGCCGCCTATTTCATCATGGGCCGCAGCGCCAACAGCCGGAACCGGGTATTTGCCGAGCGGGACGGGGCGGTGTTCACCGAGCCCTTTGACCCCAGCAAGGTGGAGGACCCCAGCCTCATCATCTACGCCGCCATCCGGCAGTATGAAAACAAGCTCATCGTCACCAACGGCGACCAGACCGACACCATCTATCAGGCCCTCCAGGCCGGGAAGTGCTTTCATAAGGCGCTGAAAAGCCGGCAGTTTGAGCCGGACGCCCCCAATTTTACCCCTAGGATCAGCGGGATGCTGACCTTTGAAAACGGGGACTTCACCTACGAAATGAGCATTCTCAAGAGCGCCGACCCAGAGGGCACCGCCTGCAACCGGTTCACCTATTCCTACGCCGCCCTGCCGGGCCTGGGCCATTTTATCCACACCTACGTCCAAGACGGAAACCCCATCCCCACCTTCCAGGGGGAGCCGGAGCGGGTGGCCGTCCCGGAGGACATCGACGAATTTACCCGCCAGATCTGGGACGCCCTGGATGAAAATAACCGCATTTCCCTGTACGTTCGGTATCTCGACCCCAAGACCATGGAGGCCCAAAACCGCATGGTGAACAAAAACCGGTAAGGAGGATGCAAAATTATGACAGAATTAGAGCTTAAATATGGATGCAACCCCAACCAAAAACCCGCGAAAATCTATATGGAAAACGGAGAAGAGTTGCCCATCCAGGTCCTCTCCGGCCGTCCGGGCTATATCAATTTCCTGGACGCCTTCAACAGCTACCAGCTGGTGAAGGAGCTGCGGGAGGCCATGAAGGAGATCGGCCTGGACCTGCCCGCCGCCGCTTCCTTTAAGCACGTCTCGCCCACCTCCGCCGCCGTGGGGCTCCCCATGAGCCAAAGTCTAAAGCGGGCCTGCTTTGTAGACGATCTGCCGGATCTGGACGGCAGCCCCCTGGCCCGGGCCTACGCCATGGCCCGGGGCACCGACCGGCTCAGCTCCTTTGGCGACTGGGCGGCTCTGTCCGACGTCTGCGACGCCGCCACCGCCAAGGTCCTCCAGCGGGAGGTCTCCGACGGCGTCATCGCCCCAGGCTACACCCCGGAGGCTCTGGAAATTCTGAAAACCAAGCGGAAGGGCAATTACAACATCGTTCAGATCGACCCGAACTACGTCCCCGACCCCATCGAGCGCAAGCAGGTCTACGGCGTCACCTTCCAGCAGGGCCGGAACAACTTCAAAATTCACAAGGGCTTGCTGGAAAACATCGTCACCGAGAAGAAGGAGCTGCCGACTTCTGCCGTGCGGGATCTGCTGATCGCCCTAATTACCCTGAAATACACCCAGTCCAACTCCGTGGCCTACGCTTACAACGGCCAGGCCATCGGCGTGGGGGCGGGGCAGCAGTCTCGGATCCACTGCACCCGCCTGGCGGGGAACAAGGCCGACACCTTCCTGCTGCGCCAGCATCCCAAGGTCCTGGACCTGCCGTACCTGCCCACCATCAGCCGCCCGGAGCGGGACAATCTGGTGGACGGCTATATCAACGGCAACGAGGAGGACGTCTGCGCCGAGGAGAACTGGCCCAAATACTTCACCCATCGTCCCGAGCCTCTGACGCCCGAGGAGAAACGGGAGTGGCTGGCGGGCTTCCGGGATGTTTCCCTGGCCTCCGACGCCTTCTTCCCCTTCGCGGACAACGTCCAGCGGGCCTGCCGCAGCGGCGTAAGCTACATCGCCCAGCCCGGCGGCTCCATCCGGGACGATCTGGTCATCGACTGCTGCAACCGGAACGGGGTCGTCATGGCCTTCACCGGCATGCGGCTGTTCCACCACTAAGGAGGGCGCCATGAAGCTGCTGGTTGTGGGCGGCGGCGGCCGGGAGCACGCCATCGTCAAGAGCTTGAAGAAAAATCCCCAGGTGGAGGAAATTTACGTCCTGCCCGGCAACGCCGGAATGGAGAAGGACGCCGTCTGCGTAAACATCGGCGCCAAGGACATCCCCGCCATTGTGGACTTTGCCGTGAAAACCAAGATCGACTACGCCGTGGTGGCCCCGGACGACCCGCTGGTGCTGGGGGCGGTGGACGCTTTGGAGACTCAGGGGATTCCCTGCTTCGGCCCCAGGGCTAACGCCGCCATCATTGAGGGCAGCAAGGTCTTTGCCAAAGAGCTGATGAAAAAATACGGCATCCCCACCGCCCGGTATGAGACCTTCTCCGATCTGGAGTCCGCCCTGGCCTACGTCCGCACCGCGCCGCTGCCCACGGTGGTGAAGGCCGATGGCCTGGCTCTGGGCAAGGGCGTGATTATCGCCCAGACCCGGCAGGAGGCGGAGGAGGCCGTCCGCTCCATGATGGCGGACAAGGTCTTCGGCAAAAGCGGGGAGCACATCGTCATCGAGGAATTTCTCACCGGGCCGGAGGTGTCCGTGCTGGCCTTTACCGACGGCAAGACCGTCAAACCCATGATCTCCTCCATGGACCACAAGCGGGCTCTGGACGGCGATCAGGGCCCCAACACCGGTGGCATGGGCACCGTGGCCCCCAATCCCTACTACACCCCTGCCGTGGCGGAACGGTGCATGAAGGAAATTTTCCTGCCCACCATCCAGGCTATGAATGCCGAGGGCCGGACCTTCCGGGGCTGCCTGTACTTTGGGCTGATGATCACCCCCGAAGGGCCCAAGGTCATTGAGTACAACTGCCGCTTCGGCGACCCGGAGACTCAGGTGGTGCTGCCCCTGCTGGAAAGCGACCTGCTCACCGTCATGCTGGCCACCACCTATGGCCGCCTGGCGGAGACGGAGGTCAAATTCTCTGACCAGTACGCCTGCTGCGTGATTCTGGCGTCCAAGGGCTATCCCAAGCACTATGAAAAGGGCTTCCCCCTGGAGATCCCGGCGGAA
>CANRHF010000172.1 GCA_947630345.1 uncultured Oscillospiraceae bacterium
AGGAAAAGCAGGAAACGGCATGACCGAAATCATGCCGTCCCTGCAAAACTTGATAAACCTTTCTTATGACCCCCGCCGTAACCGGCGGTTGTTTTGGGTCAACCGCCGGTTGGATACGAAAAAGAGGAAATTTAACAAACAATTGATAGCTTTTTTCCCCAATTTATGGCATGATATACCCATCGAATCGCAAGGAGGAAACGACCATGGATATGGGTAAACGCATCGCCCAGCGGCGCAAGGAGCTGGGCTGGACCCAGGATCAGCTGGCGGAGAAGCTGGGCGTCACCGCCCAGGCGGTGAGCAAATGGGAAAACGATCAGTCCTGCCCGGACATCGCCACGCTGCCGGCGCTGGCGGATCTGCTGGGTCTTTCCGTGGACGAGCTGCTGGGCCGGACGCCCAAGGAGCCGGTCCATGAGGGCCAGGTGGAGCAGCCGGAGAGCTTTGAGTTCAAAAGCGGCGGCGGCACCGGTAAGGTGACGGTGGGAAACGGCAAGGTCTCCTTCACCTGGGACTCCGGGAAGGTGGCGGCCCTGGCGGCGGCGGTGTGGATCCTGCTGACGGGGGTGCTGCTGGCGGCGGCGGAGATGCTGAGCTGTGAGGCGAGCTTCTGGGCCATCCTCTGGCCCACGGCGCTGCTGGTCTTCGGCGGGGCGTACATGCTGCGCAGGTTTACCGTTCTCCGGCTGGGGGTGACCCTGGCGGGGCTGTATTTCTTGGTGAGCAATTTGGGGATTCTGCCGGAATGGCTGGAAAACAAGAACTTTTTGATGCCCCTGCTGCTGGTGCTGCTGGGCCTGGGGCTGCTGGTGGACGTGCTTCGCCGGGCCCGCAAGCCTATGGTGGTCTTCTCCTATGACGGAAGCAAACGGGGCCGGAGCGCCCAGGGCTACCAGGTGAGCGCCGACGGGACCCATTTCACCTGCTCCGGGTCCTTTTCGGAGAATACCTGGCGGGTGGACTTGCCGGTACTGGCCGGCGGGACCATGGACACCTCCTTTGGGGACTATACCCTGGACCTGAGCGGGGTCCGGACCCTGACGGAGGACTGCCATATCCGGGTGGCGGGGTCCTTCGGGGAGACCACGATCTTGGTGCCCCGGCGATTCGCCGCTTGTTTTGGGCAGCGGAACGCCTCCTTCGGGGCCTGCCAGGAGGTGGGGGCGCCGGACCCGGAGCCGGAGGGCTATCTGACCCTGGACGCCAACGTGAGCTTCGGGGATCTGACGGTGCGGTATCTGCCCTGATGAGGGCTGGACGCCGACCAGCCACCCTTTCCGTGCAAAATCTTCATAAAATCTTAATTTGACATAACACCCGTCCCGTGGGATAATGACCCCGAAAGGACGGGTGTTTTTCTATGCCGGAATTTGTTAAAATGCTGTTTTCCTACCTATTTAACGCCGCGATTCCGGCGCTGATCGGGGCGGCGGTTGCATGGGGCGGGGTGGCGTGCTACAATATTATGTTAACTAAAAAGGGCGCTCCCAAAATTTCCTACCTCCGGGGGCTGGGGATGGCCACCCTGGCGGCCTACCTGGCGGTGGTGGCGTCGGTGACGGTGCTGCAGCGGAGCCCCGAGCCCACCGGCAGCATGGGTTATGTAAACTCCCATTTGTTTCTGGCCTGGCGGGAGGCCTGGAATCAGTTCACTCTCCGGACCTGGCTGAATATCTTTTTGAATATCGCTTTGTTCGTGCCCCTGGGGGCGCTGCTGCCCCTGCTGTGGCGGCGGCTGCGGAAATGGTATCTGGTTTTCGGGATCGGCCTGGGGATCTGCCTGGCGCTGGAGACGGTCCAGTTTTTCACCGGTCGGGGTCTGGCGGACGTGGACGACGTGTTCACCAACTGCCTGGGGACCATGCTGGGCTACTGGTGCGTGATGATCTTCCTGGCCCCGGGGAAGGGGCGGCTGTGGTATCTGCTGGGGCCGGGGGCCTTTATACTAGCCATGGCGGTCCTGTTCGGCGGCTACGCCTTGCAGGATTATGGGAATTTGCCGGGGGCGCCGGTGTACCGCTTCTCTACAAAGGGCTTTACCTGGGATTTGCGGTGCGATCTGACCGGGCCGGAGACCGCCCAGGTCTACTATTTCACCCCGCCGGACCACGCCGCCTGCGACGCCATCGCCCAGGGCTTTGAGGAACAGCTGGGGATCGACCGGGAGAAAACCGAGCATTTCGACTGGGAATACTATGACGACGGGGCCTGGTACTCCGACCACCGGGGCTATGATCTTTATATCTACTACATCGACGGCAGCTACGACCTGCACTGCCGGCCGGCGGATCTGGATGCGTCGGAAACGGGCGCCCAGGAGACTCGGGAGGACCTGCTGGCCCAGCTGGCGAAGCTGGGCATCGACCTGCCGGAGACGGCGGAGATGACCTACGAAGGGGACGGGCGGCACAGCTTCATCGTTCCGCCCACCGTCACCGGGGCGGAGGCCGTCACCGGCGCCTTGGAATGTACCGTCCAGGCCGGGATCGTGACCCGGGTGGAGAGCGGTCTGGTCCGCCTGACCCCCTACCGGGAGGCCGCCATTTTATCCCCCCAGGCGGCCTACGAGAAGCTGACCCGGGGGGACTTCGGGGGCAATTACTGGCTCAGTGAGGACAGGACTTCCGCCGCCGTCACCGCCTGGGAGCTGGACTACCGGCCGGACACCAAGGGCTATTACCAGCCGGTGTACCTGTTCCACCTGGTCCTGGAAGACGGCGCGGAGACGGAGGCCATGGTCCCGGCGCTGAAATAATCGCGATCATCGTATAATTTTCCCCTCCACGGTCAAGAATGTACTTACATTTTTTACCATGGAGGGGATTTTATGGAATCCATCTGGTCCAAAACCTGCGATCTGGCGCCACGGGAGCCCCTTTCCGGAGACCTGGAAACGGAGATCGCGGTGATCGGCGGGGGCATGGCGGGGGTGCTGATCGCCTACTATCTCCAAAAAGCGGGCCATCAGGTGGTGATCCTGGAGGCCAACCGCCTGGGAAGCGGGCAGACGAAGAACACCACCGCCAAAATCACCGCCCAGCATGGGCTGAAATATGAGAAGCTGGTCAAGGTGGTGGGCATGGCCCAGGCCCGGCAGTATGCCCAGGCCAATTTGGCCGCGGTGGGGGAGTACGCCCAGCTCATTGCCCGGGAGGGCATCGACTGCGACTTTGAAACTGTGGATTCCTACGTCTACGGGGAGGAGGAGAAGACCCTCCGGGCCGAGGCGGAGACCGCCGCCCGGCTGGGCCTGCCCGCCAGCTTTGAAAAGGGGGATTTTTTGCCCTTTCCCATGGCCGGGACGGTGAAATTTACCGGCCAGGCTCAGTTTCATCCCCTGAAATTCCTAAAGGCGCTGGCATCCGACCTGCAAGTGTACGAGCAGACGCCGGTACAAAAGGCGGAGGATGACCGCCTGACCACCCCCCACGGAACCGTTCGGGCAGGGAAGGTGGTCTTCGCGTGCCACTTTCCCTTCCTGAATTTTCCGGGGATGTATTTTGCTCGGATGCACCAGGAGCGCTCTTACGTCCTGGCCCTGGAAAACGCCTCCAAATTTCCGGGAATGGCGGTGGGGCAGGGGAAGGACGCCTTTTCCTTCCGAAATTACGGAGATCTGCTGCTCCTGGGCGGTGGCGGCCATCGGACGGGCCAAAACGAAGGAGGCCGCTACCAAATGCTGCGGGACCGGGCGGCCCAGTGGTTTCCGGAGAGCCGGGAGGTGGCCTGCTGGTCGGCCCAGGACTGCGTGACGCTGGACGAGGTGCCCTATATCGGGTGCTTTTCCCGGAAAACGCCCAATTATTTGGTGGCCACCGGCTTCGGCAAATGGGGAATGACCCACTCCATGGTGGCGGCACAGCTGCTGCTGGACCAGGTGGAGGGCCGAAGCAATTCCAACGCCCAGGTTTTTGCCCCCCAGCGCTTGGAGCCGGAGTCTATCCCCGTAGCCGCCGCCGAAGGCGGACGGACCGCCAGAAGCCTGCTGCGG
>CANRHF010000173.1 GCA_947630345.1 uncultured Oscillospiraceae bacterium
CATCGGCTATTTCGTCAACAAATACCTGGCCTGGGCCAGCTACACCCCGGAGGAGACCGGCGTGATGATCGCCTACGCCTCCGTCTACGGCAACACGGAGAACGCCGCTGAAATCCTGGCGGTGAAGCTCCGGGAGCGGGGGATCAAGACGGCGGTCTACGACGTGTCCGTCACCCCGGCCTCGGAGATCGTGGCGGCGGCCTTCCGGTACAGCCACCTGGTCTTCGCCTCCACCACCTACAACGCCGGCATCTTCGTCACCATGGAGGCCCTGCTGGCGGACCTGACGGCCCACAACATTCAGAACCGCACC
Organism: uncultured Oscillospiraceae bacterium; assembly: GCA_947630345.1. Lineage (GTDB taxonomy): Bacteria > Bacillota > Clostridia > Oscillospirales > Oscillospiraceae > Faecousia. The sequence goes on from CANRHF010000173.1 coordinate 314, forward strand.
GTGGCCCTGATCGAGAATGGCTCCTGGGCCCCCACCAGCGGCGGCCTCATGCGCAAGGCCCTGGAAAAGTGCAAAAACCTGACCATTCTCAATGAGACCCTCTCCATCCGCTCCTCCGTCAAGGAGCCGCAGCTGGAGAACCTGACCAAAATGGCGGACGCCATCGCCGCCACCATCTCCGCCCCGGCGGCGGCGGAGCCCCTTCCCGCCGGCGCGGTGGACAACAAGGCCATGTTCAAGCTGTCCTATGGCCTGTTTGTCCTGACCACCCGGGAGGGGGGCAAGGACAACGGCTGCATCATCAACACCGCCGGCCAGCTGACCTCCACCCCCAACCGGATCCAGATCGCCGTGAACAAGCAGAACTACTCCCACGACCTGATCCTCCGCACCGGGGTGTTCAACGTCAGCATCCTGACTCAGGACGTGCCCTTCCAGGTGTTCCAGCAGTTTGGCTTCTGCTCCGGTCGGGACACGGACAAGTTTGCCTCCGTTTCCTACGACTGCCGCACCGCCAACGGCCTGCGGTATATCCCCGAGTACACCAACGCGGTACTCTCCGGGAAGGTGATCTCCGCCACGGATTACGGCACCCACACCCTGTTCGTGGCCGACGTCACCGAGGCCAAGGTCCTGTCCAGCGCTCCCAGCGTCACCTACCAGTATTACTTTGACCACATCAAGCCCAAGCCCGCCCCCGCCGCCCAGAAGAAGACCGGCTGGGTCTGCAAGATCTGCGGCTACGTCTACGAGGGCGAGGAGCTGCCCCCGGACTTTGTCTGCCCATTGTGCAAGCACGGGGCCGAGGATTTTGAAAAAATCAGCTGATAAAAACCCACGCCCCCGGTGAATGCCGGGGGCGTACCTTTTGCAAGCGTAGCGCTTCTCCATACAAAAACCGCCCCCAGCCCGGGAGGCGGTTCGCTATTTTTGGTAAGCGGTCTTGTTTTTCTCGATCAGGTGATCGATCAGACGGCGGACCAAGCGGATATCCTCCTGGGTGAGCCCCGCCACGCTGACGGTGGCGCTGTTGTCCAGGCCCAACAAAAAATCCGTGGAGACCCGAAAATACCGGGCCAGCTCCGCCAAATATTGGGTGGAGGGCACCGAAAGTCCCATTTCCCAGGCGTTGACGCCCGCCCGCGTGATCCCCAAATCCCGCGCCAGCTCCGCCTGGGTGATCCCCCGCTGTTGCCGTAATGCTCTGATGTTCTCATCGATCATCTCCTGGCCCTCCTTTCCTATGTATAGTATGCTTTACAGAATGATATTGCATTAGCAAAATGATGTTTCGAATTGACATTTGTATGTTCTTATGCTATGATAAACGCTGGAAAGAAAGCTAAAAAAGGGGTGTCCATCATGAAAATTAAAAAAGCACTCGCTCTGCTCCTGGCCCTCTGCCTAACGCTGGCCATGGTACCCGCCACCGCCTTCGCGGAGAGCGAAACCAGCGGAACCTGCGGAAAAAATTTGACCTGGTCCTTCGACGAATCCACCGGAACGCTGACTATCAGCGGATATGGGGAGATGGAGGATTACGATATTAAGGCTGATTTTGCTCCATGGTGGAGTATTAATCAGCAGATTGTTAATGTCGTAGTATTGGATGGTGTAACTACCATTGGAAGTTATGCATTTTCTGACTGCAAAAAACTAAATGATATTGTGCTTCCCGATAGCCTTACTCTAATTGAAATGCACGCATTTTCGAACTGCACCGGTTTGAGCAGTATCACGCTTCCTAATGGTCTTACTTCAATTGAAGCTAGTGCATTTTGGGGATGCACCAGTCTGAGCAGTATTGTGCTTCCTGCTAGTCTTACTTACTTCGTAAAAAACACATTTAATGGCTGTAGATTAACCGCTATCTCTGTAGCAACCGGAAATACTGCATATTCATCACAGGATGGCGTACTGTTTGATAAAGAAATGTCCACTTTAATCTATTATCCAACTTGTAGGCCAGATTCTAACTATGTTGTGCCGTATGGCGTTACCTCGATTGATAGTTTCGCATTTTTTTGCTGTCCCAACTTAAGAAGTATCGCGCTTCCTGATGGTATTACTTCAATCGGAGATGAGGCATTTTCTGGGTGCACCAATCTGCGCAATATCACACTTCCTGAAAGTCTTACTTCAATCGGAGATCTTGCATTTGAGGTATGCTCCAGCTTGAACAATATCACGCTTCCTGATGGTCTTACTTCAATCGGAGATGGTGCATTTTATGGATGCTCCAGTTTGAACAGTATCACATTTCCTGCTGGTCTTACTTCAATCGGAAATTATGTATTTGAGAGATGCACCAGTTTGAGCAGTATCAAATTTCCTGCTGGTCTTACTTCAATCGGATATTATGCATTTCGGGGCTGCACCAGCTTGAGCAGTATCGTACTCCCTAATGGTCTTGCTTCAATCGGCAGCTGTGCATTTGAGGGATGCACAAGTCTAAGCAGTATTATGATTCCAGATACTGTACGAGAAATAGCGTCATGGGCCTTTAACAGGTGCAATTCCCTAAAAGACGTATATTACGCCGGGAGCAAAGAGAAATGGGAACAGATTGATATTGACAATTCTGATAACGGTAATGATCCGCTTCTCAATGCTACAATCCACTTCAATAGCAAAATGCCCGGCTCCAAACCGGAAGAGCCCAAGCCAGAAGAATCCAAGACTTGCACTCTGGACGAGTTGCAACCTATTGACTATCTGGCCCTGTCGAGCCTGAGCTATGGCGGCCGCCCAAGTAAAATGCCTATGACTGTTCGGGAGTATCTCGGTGAGAAGTGGGGCACCTATTGGGAAAATACAAATATTACATATAGCGAACTATTTTACCGTTTAGCTGGTTGGAAAATCGTCGAATATTCAGAAATTCCACAAAATGGCTTTGCGGCATTTGCATTCACAAATGATCAAGGTGAAATGGTTGTATCTTACCGCGGTTCACAATTGGAGGACTTTTGGAATGACTGGATTACAAATGACATTGCTATGATTTTGGGGATCTATGGAGAGCAAATCAATGAAGCGTTTAACTTTTTTGGACGAACTGGTAATGTTAACTCTGATAAAGTCGCTGTAACAGGTCATTCTTTAGGTGGCGCATTGGCGGAAATCGTTGCTGCCAGAAACGGCATTAAAGGCGTTTCGTTTAACTCCGCGCCGTTTATGGATATTGCGTATGGATATCATCCCAAAGAAATGTCGGAAAAGTTTGAAGGTGTAGACAGCTATCATATCACAGCATATGTTAATCCAGATGATCCTATTGGCGATTGGTCGTTGGAGGGAATCAAGCCAAAGGTACTCTTGGAAAGTAATGAAGACTGGAAATTTGACTTCGGTGATATTTTTAATAATCTTCCGCATATGCTTCCCAAAATGGTTACGCGGGACAGCGACGGCAAGCCGTGCTTAACTAATATCCCCTGAACAAACGAAAAACCCAAGGCCCCCAAGACAAATTCGCCCAAATATGGTAAAATAAGTGCAAAGGAAAAGGCGAAAACGGGCAAAAAACTTTGCATCAGGGGGATGGATATGTATCGGTACAGCAATGGACAGATCAGTCTTTCGGATTTCAAACAGCCAGTGGGGATGAATTTGAAGGAGAACAATCGTTGGGTCAGGAAGGCACAGACGATCCCGTGGCTGGAAATCGAAAAGAG
>CANRHF010000174.1 GCA_947630345.1 uncultured Oscillospiraceae bacterium
GACGCCGCCTCTCCCATGCGGACGGAGGTGCTTTCCGGTACCGCCCATGCCGCGCTTCTCTACGATGAGAACAGCAATACCATGATCTACGGCTGGAACCTGGACCTGAAGGTGGATCCCTCCAGCCTGACCAAGATCATGACCTCCCTGGTCGCCCTGGACCGGATGGACCCGGCGGAAGAGATCACCGTCACCAACGCCGCCTTGGAGCATGTTCCGGAGGACGCCCTGATGCTGGGTTTGCGGGCCGGGGAGACGCTGACGCTGGAGCAGCTGCTCTACTGCCTGATGGTCTATTCCGCCAACGACGCGGCGCTGGTAATCGCCGAGGCGGTAGGGGGCAGCGAGGGCACGTTTGTTACCTGGATGAACGACAAGGCCCGGGAGCTGGGCTGCACCAATTTTGTCAACTGCCATGGCATTTATGACGCCATGCAGTATTCCACAGCCCGGGACCTGCTGAAGATCCTCCTGGCTGCCTTGGCGTACCCGGTGTTCCGCACGGTGTATGCCACCTATCACTATGAGCTTCCCGGCAACGAGGTGTTTCCCGAGAGCCGGCAGCTCTACTCCACCAACTATATGCTCAGCGACCTGGGGCCGGAGGGCTATTACGATACCCGGACCACCGGCGGCAAAACCGGCATCACTGGGGACGGCCGCCACTCCGTGGTGGTTTCCGCGGCGGACGAGGGATTGGGCCTGATCGCGTTCATTCTGGAGGCGGAGGCGGAGATTGACGAAAACGACTATGTCGTGTCCTTCCGGGAGTTTGACGAGGCGGAGGCCCTGCTGAACATGGGCTTTGACAGCTATACCTATACTCAGATCGTCTATCAGGGCCAGGTTTTGGGCCAGTATCAGGTGACCAACGGGGAGAACGCCCTGGCGATCGGCGCGGGCCGGTCTGTGTCCGCGGTGCTTCCAAAAGGGGCGAAGACGCAGGATCTGGTGTTCAAGGGGCAGCGGGTGGACATCCTGCAAATCTGGTACGGCTCCGTGTGCGTGGCCCAGACGGAGGTGCTGGCCATGAACACCGTCCGTCTGCGGACCCAGACCCAGGATCTAAACGGCCCGGGACAGGAGGGAGACGCCGTGACCCGGGGGCTCCTGTTTGCCGGGGCCCTGGTAGTGATCATTCTGGCCCTGGTGGGCCTGCTGTATCTGATCCGGGCGGTGCGGGTAGCGGCCTACCGGTCCAGAAGAAGAAAGCGGAGGCAGAGCCGCCGGAGGAGTCGATAGTATGCGGACGTGGGAAGAACTGGAACGGGACTGCGGCAGCTGTACCCGCTGCGGGTTGTGCCGGACCCGGCACAACGTGGTTTTCGGCGTGGGCCCCAGGGACGCGGACGTAATGTTCGTGGGCGAGGGGCCGGGAGAGCAGGAGGACCTGCGGGGGGAGCCCTTTGTGGGGCCTGCCGGAATGCTGTTGGACGATATGCTGTCCATCATCGACCTGGGCCGGCACAACTGCTATATCGCCAACATCGTCAAGTGCCGCCCGCCCCACAACCGGGACCCTCAAGAGCAGGAGCAGGAGGCGTGTATCGACTACCTGCGGGATCAGATGGCCCTGGTGAGGCCCAAGGTCATCGTCTGCTTGGGGCGTATCGCCGCCATGAAGCTGATCAAGCCGGACTTCCGGATCACCCGGGAGCACGGCGGGTGGATGGAAAAGGGTGGCGTCTGGTTCACTGCCATGTACCACCCCTCGGCGCTGCTGCGGGATGTCAGCAAACGGCCCGAGACCTTTGAGGATCTGCTGTCTCTCCGGGAAAAGCTCCGGGAGCTTCAAGTGGAGCTATAATTTTTCCCCGTCCCGAAGGGCGGGGGAAAATTGACGTTTTTTTGTAGCGCAAAACTTCCTAATCATTCCCCCGCCGAAAGGCGGGGGAAAATTGAAGCTTCTTTGTAGTCCAAAAATTCCTTATCGTTCCCCCCGCCGAAGGCGGGGGGAACGATTACGCCTATTTGTAGTCTAAAACTTCCTTGGCAATATAGATGGGCCGGTCCTTGCTCTGCTCGAAGATCTTGCCCACATACTCGCCGATGATGCCGATACACAGCAGCTGCATCCCGCCGAGGAACAGGATCAGCACGATGATGGTGGCGTACCCCGGGATGTCGATGCCGGCGATGAGCTTTTGCAGCACGACCACCACCAGATAGATCATGGCGGCCAGGGCCGTGCAGCAGCCCAGGTAGGTGGCCAGCCGCAGCGGGGCGGTGGAAAAGCCGATGATCCCCTCCAGGGCGTAGTTCATCAGCTTCCGGAAATTCCACTTGGAGGTCCCGGCAACTCGGGCCTGGGCGGTGTAGGGGAGGAAGTAGGTGCTGTAGCCCACCCAAGCGAAAATGCCCTTGGAAAAACGGTGATACTCGCCCAGGGACAGCAGGCTCTCCGCCACGCTCCGCCGGAAGGTGCGGAAATCGCTGGCGTCGGGCCGGAGCTTGACCTTGGACAGGCAGTTGATGACCGAATAGAAACACTTTTTGAAGGCGGAGAGGATCTTTCCCTCTCCCCGCCGATCCTGATAGGCCGCCACAATGTCGTATTCCGGCTGCCGGTCCAAAATTTCCACCATCTCCCGGACGATCTCCGGCCGCTGCTGCAAATCGGCGTCGATCAGGGACAGGTACTCCCCGGAGGCGTGCTGGAGGCCGGCGTAGAGGGCGGCCTCCTTGCCGAAATTTCGGGAAAAGCGGATCACCTTCACCGGGCAGGCCTGGGCGGCGTGGAGTTTTTTCAGATTGTGGAAGGTGGCGTCCCCGCTGCCGTCATCCACAAAGACGATCTCGTAGTCATATCCGCAGCCGCTGAAGGCGGCGATAACCGCGTTTTGAAAGGCTTCGACATTTTCCGCTCGTTGTAGCACGGAACGATCAATGATAGCTTCATATTATTCATCCCCGAAGTCGTGATGCCCTCATTATACCCCCAACGCCCCGGCGCGTCAAGCCCAAACCCCCGCGCCCCCGCCGATTCGTCGCTTTTTCCGCTTCCGACGGCTGGCATTTTAATATTTTCTCCCGGGGAGGTGGGATTTTTGGGTTGACAAGGCGGGAAAAATGTGGTATCTTTTCAGAAATAGAGTCGCAGAGATGGGGAGGTCCCGCTCCCGGGTCTTGCAGAGAGTGCGCGGGTGGTGAAAGCGCATGAAACCTGTCGCGGGATGTCGCCCCGGAGCGCGGCCTTCCGAAATAGCAGTAGGGAGGCCCGGGTCCGCCCGTTAAAGCGGAGCTGAGCGGCTTTTGCCGAAAAATCAGGTGGTACCGTGAGATTTGTCGATCTCGCCCTGAGCGTTCTCGCTTGGGGCGTGTTTTTTTGCATGCAACTTTCACTCAAAACCCTTCAAAACCATGAAAAAAGGAGTAAATTATGACCAGACAGTTGCACAAGGTCTATGAGCCCCAGCAGGTGGAGGCCCGAATCTACAAGATGTGGGAGGAGGGGGGCTACTTCCGTCCCTCCCAGGCCGAAGGGGCCAAGCCCTTCACCATCGTCATGCCGCCCCCCAACGTCACCGGCCAGCTCCACATCGGCCACGCCATGGACGACACCCTCCAGGACATCCTGACCCGCTTCAAGCGGATGGAGGGCTACGCCGCCCTCTACCTCCCCGGCACCGACCACGCCGGCATCGCCACACAGATCAAGGTGGAGGAGGACCTGCGGGTCAACGAGGGCAAGACCCGCCACGACCTGGGCCGGGAGAAGTTTCTGGAGCGGGTGTGGGAGTGGAAGAACAAGTTCGGCGACCGCATTGTGGCCCAGCAGAAGAAGCTGGGCGTCTCCGCCGACTGGGAGCGCTCCCGGTTCACCATGGACGAGGGCTGTTCCAAGGCGGTGCGGGAGGTGTTCGTCTCCCTCTACGAGAAGGGA
>CANRHF010000175.1 GCA_947630345.1 uncultured Oscillospiraceae bacterium
AGCACCGCAGGGCCAGAGCGTCCAGGTGGTACTCGTCTATGTACTCGTCGATGACCACGGCGACCTTCGCCAGGGTCAATGCGTTGACGGCGGGGACGTGGGTGAAGTCGGTGTAGTTTTTCAGGTGCTCCAGCTTGGCGGCTACCATCGGGTCGCCGTCCTTCTTCTCGGACACCTTTGCAAAGAGCTCAGAGAGGTCGAAGGACTCCACGTTGATCCCCATCTTCTGCATGGCGATCTCGTCGAAGCGGACGGTCTTGAAGGCGGTGGTCCGGGCGCCGATGCACCCTAAGTTAAAGCGTCTCATGCCGTTGACCACCCGGCAGATGGCGGCAAAGTCCCGAAGGTTCTCCTGGAATTTGGGGCTCAGGGGATGGACCACATGGGGCTTTAAGACCGTGAAGGGCACCCCGTACTGAGTGAACACATCGGTGACAGAAAACTTGCCACAGTAGGCGTCCCGCCGGTGGGCAAAGTCCAGCTTTCCGATCTCGTCCGGGTATGCCTGCATCAAAATCGGCACGCCCGCGTCCTGGAGGGCGGTAATGGCGCCGTTCTCGTCGGCGAAGATGGGCATGGAAAAGATGACCCCGTCGTACTGCCCCCGGTGCTCCCGGAGCCAGTTTGCGTAAAGAAGCCCCTCATCCCGCGTCTCCACGCCGCCGTAGCGCGTCAGCTCCTTGTCCATCATGATGTAGTCATAGCCCGCGTCCGTCACGGCCTTCACCATGTCGTCCCGGGCGCCATAGATGAGTTCCCCGGGCATAAAGCCCCGGTTGCAGAAGCACAGCGCGAATGTCATTTTTTTCATATCGTTCAACTCCTTTTAAATGTTATCCTAAACCACGGCAATTTGGGCATTGCCGTGGCCGGAGAGCTCAGCGTCGGTAATAGTTCCAGGCCATGCCGCCGCCCGCCTGGGAGACGAAAGCGTGCATATGGCCATTGGGTAGATCGTTGATTCAGGGAGCAGGGAGATCGAAGCGGTCAAATCGAATCTCCCGATCCGTGTCGCGGAAATGATAGGGAGGTTTTTCCATCATCAAGGTCCTTTCGTTAGCTTGTGTACCGGTTGATAAAGGCGATGAGCCGCTCCTCTCCTTCTCGCGCCTGTTTGTTTGTCCGAGCCAGGTTCAAAAAGCCGTGAGGAAGGTTCTCAGTGGGAATGTAAACCTCGTTGGCCACACCCAGCGCGGTCAGTTTTTCGCCGCAGGCGCGCATGTCCTCGGGAAAACCGTCCTTGGGGCCGGCGTCGAAGAAACAGGGCGGCATCTTATCCGTAAAAAATGCGTAGGCATTAAAACTTTCCGCGGTATCTGATTTCATGTCCACAGTTTTCAGCAGGTTTCCGATCATAGCCCGAAGGGCCCAGTTGTAGTTTTCGGTCCGGAATGGCGCGTCGTCAATGACAAGACATTTGATATATTCCGCCTGAATTTTCGGTTTGATGCCCAACCTATCCCGGTACACAGAGTTCGACAAAAGCGCCCCGTACTGACCGGTGAGTATAGCGCCTGCGGATGAGCCCATCACCGCTACATTCGTCATATCGAGTCCATATTCGGCGGCATGGGCGGAGAGGAAGTCAATGGCCTCCACCAGTTGAATTAGTTGGTCGGGAAAGTGCCCATCCGGGGTGAGTACATAGTCCACATTTACAAAGTTGTACCCCGCGTTGACAATGTCCTCAAAGAGAAAGTTCGCGTCGTCACCCGCTGCCATTGGATCTCCCATTGTCTTACTGCCTCCGAAAAACCCGCCGCCGTGGGTATAGATCACCGTGGGCCGACGAAGCGAAGTATCAGACGTGGGGTAGGTGATGTCCAGATAGCTGTTCATAAATCGCGTGCCATATTTTATTTCTGTTATCATCAAATGACCGTTCTCCTTGACGGCGCGTTTCGGCTCATGGAAGGGTAAAAAGGAGTTAAAAGTTGCGCCTTTATACATACCCATTTGAATGGCAGACACAATTTTCCCGCACATCTCCACAGTTAGGGGGAGCTTCGAAAGCGCTGCCAGATCTACCTTGCCAAGAATACTGTTTTCAGCCATAAACACTTCTCCTTTTTTAAGTATTACTGAAAATAATTTTATCGCAGGCAGAAATAAAAAATATAGCATATAATTTTGTCTGCCTGATTGGTTATTTTTTGGTTTTCTACATGACTTCCTGCTCCGGGGATTTGCTGGCCGCTCCTGCGGGCAGCGAATCATACTCTGGGTCGTATCTGTGCCGGAAAGCGATACTCAGGAGCCAAGCAGTAGTTGGCGTTTCCCGGTGTTTTCCACGGCTCCCATTCGTTGGGCTTGTGACCTTTGTAGAGTTTTGCGTACACCGCTTTTTGAATGAGTACGCACTTCAAATCATTCAGCTTTTTTCCCGTATTCTCACCACAGCCAATCGTTTTGGTGGGGTCGCTCGCCATCACCACCTTATTGTGATTATTATATTATCAAATTCTGTTAAAGAAAAATATCCCTTAATTTTGGAGAAAAAATAGGTTGATTTTTGGGCCAGCTTGATGTATTGTATAATGTGACGAAGCACTGTGAATCGGGGAATGGAAATGGACTATGCGCAGATTATGAAAGACCTTCTGGAACTCAACCAGGAGGAACGTGAGGGTAAACGCTGGTATCTCTCTCATGGCGAGGCCATGAGTTACACCCAGCTCCTGCCCACCCTCAAACACTACGGCTCCGATTTCCTGCGAGACGCGGATTTCTTTCATGCCGGAAAGACTCTGGAAATCGAAAAGGCGCTGCGTTATGTGCACATTCCTGTCCATCGCCATGAGTTCTTGGAACTTGCTTATTTGGCTAAAGGCCCATGCCGCCATCAGATCGAGGAGCATATTTTTGATCATGCAACAGGGGACTTTATCGTGATCCCTCCGGGAACGGCCCACACCCTTATCGTTCCGGAAGGTGCCCTATGCCTGACCATAAAAATACGCCGGGACACCTTCGTATCACTGCCTATTCCAAATATGGCCATGTTTGTTCTTCCGCTGCTGTTTCCCTGTGGAAATGACGCATTTGTCCGTCATGCAGTCCTTTCCCTATATGAACAGCAAACGGAGGCGCTGCCATACTGTGATGAGATCATGGCAAACCTCTTTGTTGTGCTGATGATGTATCTCATGCAGCGTTACCACGACGAAATGCGGCCGCTCAACATGGGAATGGTGAAAAACTATAAAACCCTAAATATGGTCAATTATATCTATGAAAACTATCAAGTCGTTACATTGCGAGGACTTGCCGAGGAGTTTCACTACAATGAGTCGTACCTCTCCGATCTAATTCGGAAGGGCACAGGGAAGACCTTCACAGAGAATTTGCGTGAAATACGCCTGTTTCACGCCGAGGAGATCCTCCGCACAACGCCAAATATCAAACTCGCCGCTGTCTGCGAGAAGATCGGCTATGGTGACACCGTTCAGTTTGTCCGAGACTTTAAGGCCAGGTACGGGATCACACCGGCAAAATACAAAATGAGCTTTCGGTGAGGTGAAATGCTTTGACAGAAAAAGAAAAAGCGGCTGCAGGGTATTTATACAGCACAAATTACGATGAAGAAAGATTAAAAACGCTATCCGGTTTATATGGAGACGGAAAATAAATACAGTTCAATACCAATATAAACCAAGGACTGCCGCGGATACCGCGACAGTCCTTGGCCTACACCCACAAGGGCCTGTTGGCTAATTGATAACGACAATTCACTTTTACGAATTGCCCGCCATGCTCCTCGGCAAACTGTTCTCCAAAGGCGGAGAAGTCAAAGAAATCTTCCATGTCCGGGTGCATGCTATACCCATCCACATTGTCCACGAGATAATGGGCAATGTCTTCCTCATCGGAAACCT
>CANRHF010000176.1 GCA_947630345.1 uncultured Oscillospiraceae bacterium
CCCCGCAGCCGGACGGCATTCCGCAAGGTGTCAATCGCTAAGAACCGGTCGATTTTGGCGGAGACCCGGCAGGCGATTACCTTTCTGGCGTATAGGTCGATAATCGCGCAGATGTAATAGAACCTTCCCGCGACCTTCACATAGGTAAAATCGGAGACCCATACCAAATTGGGGGCCTTTTGGTCAAATCGTTGAGCAAGAAGGTTTTGGCAGGCACTGGTAACTTCTTTCCAGGTGATCTTGAAGCTGGGGCCATACAGTTCCTCTGTGCTGTGGCTGGTCATGTAGCCCTTGAGATTATCCCGGACGGTCTCGATCTCCGCCGCCAGCTCTTCCTGCATCCGTTGAAGCTCCCGGAGCTGCGCCACCTTGTTTTCCAATTCGTTCATGCTCATTTTGTGTACCTCCTTAAATTTTGTTGCCGTCTTTCCGTGCTGCCATCACCTGTTGTACCATTTGTTCAAGGGGTTGGTTACCGTTGAGCCTCTCTCGTCCCCGTCCTTACGATGATAGCATAGAATATCTACCAGTAGATAACAAGATGGAATATTGCACAAATATCTACCGGTAGATTTGTGTATAATGTATCTTGCGGTAGATTGATTTTTGTGCTATAATATTGCCATAATTGGAGGGGTGGAACTTTTATGAATCATGCCCCCGGATAGGCAGGAGAGGACAACATGGCAGAGAAAACAGAAGCCCAGAAGCGGGCGCAAAAAGCATATATGGAGAAGTTTGTGCGTGTAGAGGTCAGAATGACGCCGGAGCGCCGCACCATAGTTCAGGAACACGCCCAGGCTATGGGGGAAAGTGCTACTGTGTTTATCAATCGGGCTATTGATGAAACGATGGCTCGTGACGGTCAGCCGTTAGAGAATGGAGGTGCATGAAATGAGTAATAGAGAATTAGCCAAAACCCTGATAGACCAAATCCCGGAAAGCCGGTTGTTCTATGTGATTTCCTATTTGCAAGGGGCGGCTGTCCCGGATGAGACGCCCAACACCGACACGCTGGAGGCTTTGGCAGAATTGGACAGCGGCGGCGGTCATAAGTTTACCGGCTCCACAGCCCAGCTGTTCACTGAACTTATGGAAGATTGACAATGCTGGATGTACGGTATTCAACCAAATTCAAAAAGGATTTCAAGCTATGCGCCCGGCGCGGCTATGACTTAGCGCTTTTGCAATCCGTCATTGACACGCTGCGCATACCCGCCCCGCTCCCGAAGAAAAACAAAGACCATACCCTTACCGGCGATTGGGTGGGGTATCAGGAATGTCATGTGCTTCCGGATTGGCTGCTGATCTATCGCGTGGTAGGTGATGAATTACAGCTTGCCAGGACGGGGACGCACTCAGATTTGTTTGGGAAATAAATCAAGGGCCGTGGGATCGCTCCTACGGCCCTTATTTTGCGTTGTACCCCCTTATCCGTCAACGTGTCTGTGTCCTGCTCAAGCCCGTCTGTGTCATTGTGGGGCCTCTCATCGTCCGAAAACACACATATACGCGCCGCATCGACAATTCTGCTGACAACCACCTCTCCCGCCTCTTTAAGAAGCGGTGTTGTCTCTGCCTCTGCTTGTAACATCTTCTGTATGAGCCTACCGATTCGCTCACTTGCGCTGGACATATGCAATTCGATTTTGTATAGTCCAGACGTGGGCATCTATGAGGACACGCCCAAAACAGAATGCTCAAACCGCTATATCACCCTCCCACAAGAGACAATGAATTTACTCCGGCAATACAAGGTATGGCAGGGGAAGGAACGGCTCCGGCTGGGGGCGTATTACCAATATCAGGGCTATGTGTTCACTCAGGACAACGGCGCCCCCATGCACCCGGACAGCGTGACGGATTGGTTGGACAAGTTTTCCAAACGTCACGATCTCCTCCACATTAACCCCCACGCTTTCCGCCACACAATGGCCTCCATGCTCTACTTCAACGGCGTGGACAGCGTTTCCATCTCCCGGCGGCTGGGTCATGCTCAGGTAAGCACCACGGCGGATATTTACGCCCACGTCATAGAAGAAGCAGACAAAACCAATGCCGATATTCTCTCCAATATTTTTCTCAAAAAGGCATAAAAAATAGGCGAGTTGAATTATTGTTGAACTCAACCCGCCTTATGAAAAATAAATATCTCAAAAAAGTTATAAAAACAGGCCGCTTTCATAAGAAAACGGCCTGCTTTCTGGTTGCGGAGGGAGGACTTGAACCTCCGACCTCCGGGTTATGAGCCCGACGAGCTGCCAACTGCTCTACTCCGCGATACAGATGCTTTTCTTTTAGCTTGGGTATTATAGCACAGGGCAGGGCGTTTGTCAAGACTTTTTTCAAAACAGGGGCCGAACCAAATTTCCACGCCGGTATTTCGCGGAAAACGCCGGCCCGGAAGCGGCGGGAGCAGGGGCCGACCCGGTTTTGCGATACCCAGTCACGACCTTTGACAAGCGACCTGGGGAAAAGGGCAAAAAACCCCGCCCGGTCAATGATCCGGGCGGTGCGGTTCTGGATCATCTGCCGTTGCGATAGTGCCCAGGGGTGGTATTGTAGGCGGCGTAGAACAGGCGATGGAAATAGCTGATGTTTTCGTAGCCCACCTGGCGGGCGATGTCGTTCACCCGCATGTCGGTTTCCCGCAAAAGTCTGGCGGCGTGATACATCCGCTGCTCCTGTACCAGATCCGTGTAGGTCTTTCCCATCCGGCGGTGCAGTTCCCGGGACAGAAAGCTCACGTCCCTGCCCATCTGCTTGGAGAGCTGCGTCAGGCTTCCCTGGGCGTAGTTTTCCTCAATGTAGGTGAGTATTTCCCATACCACCCGGTCCTGCCGCCGCCAGGGGATGGTGTCCGACCGGGTGAACAGCTGGGCCAGCAGAAGGGTCATGGTCATCCGGCTGACGCTGGTCTGGCAAGGGGTCGCCAGCAAGGCGGCCAGCAGGTTTTCCACCAAATTCTGTATGGGAATATCCTCCGCTACCTGGAAATGCAGACATCCCTGGCCGCCCCATGCGCCCAGGAGGCAGTTCAGCATGAACTCCCGCTGAGGCGAAGGGTTCGCGGCGGTTTTGAGCAGTCCCTGGAGGAAATCCATGGACACCAGGAAGTGGGCCAAAACATCTTCTGTTCCCACCTTATACATCCGGCGGGGGACTTGGGTCCCCAGGAGCAGCAGATCACCCTGCCGCATCCTGATAGGCCCGGCGCCTACGGTCCAGTCGCTTTTGCCGGTGTATTGATAAACCAATTCCAATCCGTCCAACTGCTGTAGCGGTTCCTCCGCTTGCGGCGCCCGAGGCAGCAGCGCCACCTGCTTATCTCCCACCAAAGGCATCTGGCCGTGATCCAGACGATCTTCGGCTTCAACGCTGCGCATTTTCAGCAGTCTGAGAACCTCGCCGTTAGGCATAGCCAGCTCCTCCTTTCCACGGAACGATACCCGTGGCATTCTGTAATCATTATACATGGGGGAGGCAATTTTGTCAAATATTTGCCGTTAAAAATAGTTATTTTCGTCAGAAATCACAATTACACGTCACTTTTTTCTCTCAAAAACCCGGTTCCTTTGACGCAATTCCCGCAAAAATCAAAATTTGACCGTTTTTTTCAAAGAAATTGGGGAAGTTTTTTGCTGTCGCGTTTTCGCCGATCAGGTATTGACAAAAGGCCCGATCCGGTATATAATCCCCTATGCGGTGAAGAATCGCCGTCATGGGCCTGTAGCTCAGCTGGGAGAGCGTTCGGTTCGCATCCGAGAGGTCGAGAGTTCGAGTCTCTTCAGGTCCACCA
>CANRHF010000177.1 GCA_947630345.1 uncultured Oscillospiraceae bacterium
CTCTGGCCCCCCGACCCGGTACAGCGCAGCACATAGGTGTCCGGCGCCAAACGGGCACCGAATCGGCGGGTGATCTCCGAGCCAAAGCAGGTGCCGAAGGCCCGGTCCGTGTTCTTCACCGCCACCTCCAGCTCCCCCGGCTTCCCGGCCTCCAGCTTTGGCCCCAGAGCCGACAGGAGCAGGGCGCAGTCCTTGGTCTTTTCCAAGCCGAAGTCATAGACGGCCTGGGGATCGAATTTGCCCCGGGGGGCGTGGGCAAAGCTGTCGCAGAGGATGGCGCTTAGATCCAGGGGGCAGTTTTCCCGCTGCCGAAGCAGGTCGGCACGGCCCACCATTTCGTCCACGGTGCGAAGGCCCAGCCGGGCCATGTACTCCCGCAGCTCCTGGGCGATAAACAGCATGAAATTCTCCACATATTCCGGCTTTCCCGAAAAGCGCTTCCGAAGCTCCGGATTCTGGGTGGCGATGCCCACGGGGCAGGTGTCCCGGTTGCACTGGCGCATCATCACGCAGCCCATAGTCACCAGGGGGGCGGTGGCGAAGCCGAATTCCTCCGCCCCCAGCAATGCGGCGATGGCCACGTCCCGGCCGGACATGAGCTTGCCGTCGGTCTCCAGCCGCACCCGGTTGCGCAGGCCGTTGCGGAGCAGGGTCTGATGGGTCTCCGCCAGGCCCAGCTCCCAGGGCAGGCCGGCGTTGTGGATGGAACTCTTGGGGGCCGCGCCGGTGCCGCCGTCGTAGCCGGAGATCAGGATCACCTGGGCCCCGGCCTTGGCCACCCCCGCCGCCACGGTGCCCACCCCCGCCTCGCTGACCAGCTTCACGGAGATCCGGGCCCGGGTGTTAGCGTTTTTCAGGTCGTAGATCAGCTGGGCCAGGTCCTCGATGGAGTAGATGTCATGGTGGGGCGGCGGGGAGATCAGGCTGACCCCAGGGGTGGAGTACCGGGTCCGGGCGATCCAGGGATAGACCTTGGCCCCCGGCAGATGGCCCCCCTCTCCGGGCTTGGCGCCCTGGGCCATTTTGATCTGGATCTCCTCGGCGCTGACCAGGTATTCCGATGTGACGCCGAACCGGCCGGAGGCCACCTGCTTGATCTTGGAGCAGCGCAGGGGGTCCCCCAGCCGCTCCGGACTCTCGCCGCCCTCGCCGGTGTTGGACCGGCCGTGGAGGCGGTTCATGGCGATGGCCAGGGTCTCATGGGCCTCCTGGGAGATGGAGCCGTAGCTCATGGCGCCGGTCTTGAACCGGCGGACGATCTCCTCCGCGCTCTCCACCTCCTCCAGAGGCACCCCCTGGTCCGGGAAGTTGAACTCCATTTCACTGCGCAGATAGCCGGTCCGCTCCCGGTCCACCAGGGCGGTGTACTGCTTGAACATGGCGTAGTCCCCCCGGCGGGTGGACTGCTGAAGCAGATGGATAACGGCGGGGCTGTACCGGTGTTCCTCCCCCTGGCTCCGGCGCTGGTGGGCGCCCTGGGAGTCCAGGGTCAGGTCCGTATTAAGGCCCAGGGGGTCGAATGCCCGGGAGTGGCGCTGATCCACGTCACGGGCAATGTCCTCCAGGGTGACGCCTCCCACCCGGCTGACGGTGCCGGCAAAGTATTTGTCTATAACCGAGGAGCAGATGCCCACCGCTTCAAAGATTTGGGCGCCCCGGTAGGAATTGACGGTGGAGATGCCCATTTTGGAGGCGATCTTCACGATGCCCGCCACCACGCCCTGGCAGTAATCGTGGACGGCGGCGTAGTAGTCCTTATCCAGCATCCCTCTTTCCACCATCTCCCGGATGGTGGATAGGGCCAGGTAGGGGTTCACCGCCGAGGCGCCGTAGCCCAAGAGGGCGGCAAAGTGGTGGACATCCCTCGGCTCCCCGGATTCCAGAATGATGGCCAGGGCCTGGCGCTTCTTGGTCCGCACCAGGTGCTGATGGACGGCGGATACCGCCAGCAGGGAGGGAATGGCCACATGATTCTCGTCCACCCCCCGGTCGGAGAGGATCAGGAAGGTGGCTCCCGCCCGGTAGGCCTTATCCACCTCCACGCACAGGTGATCCAGGGCCCGGACCAGGGGGGTACTCTTGTAGTAAAGGATGGGCACCGTCTCCACCCGGAAGCCGGGGATGTTCATGGCCTTGATTTTCAGCAGGTCCGTATTGGTCAGGATGGGGTTTTCAATTTCCAAAACATGGCAGTTCTCCGGGACCTCGGTAAGCAGGTTGCCGTCCCGCCCGGCGTACACCGCCGTGTCCGTGACGATGGCCTCCCGGATGGCGTCGATGGGCGGGTTCGTCACCTGGGCGAAGAGCTGCTTGAAGTAGTCGAAAAGAGGCCGATTCTCCCGGTCCAGAGCCGCCAGGGGCGTATCCACCCCCATGGAGGCGGTGCCCTCCGAGGCGTTCAGGGCCAGATCCCGGATGCAGCCCCGGTAGTCCTCGTAGGTGTAGCCGAAGGCCTTCTGGAGCCGGGCCAGGTCCTCCCCGGCGGGCTCCTCCGGTTTCCGGTTGGGGATTTTCAGGGTGGAGAGCCGCACCAAATTGCTGTCCAGCCATTCGCCGTAGGGCTTCGACAGGACGTAGCGGTTTTTCAGCTCCTCGTCCTCCACGATCCGGCCCGCCGCCGTGTCGATGAGCAGCATTTTGCCGGGCCGGAGCCGGTCCTTTCGGAGGATATTCTCCGGGTCCTCCTCCAGGACCCCCACCTCCGAGGACAGCACCACATAGCCGTCCCGGGTGATGTAAAACCGGGAGGGCCGCAGGCCGTTCCGGTCCAGCACCGCCCCCAGCTGGACCCCGTCGGAGAAAATGATGGAGGCGGGGCCGTCCCAGGGCTCCATCATGGTGGCATAGTATTGGTAAAAATCCCGCTTCTCCCGGGAAATGGTGTCGTTGTGGGCGAAGGGCTCGGGAATGGTGATCATCACGGCCTTGGGCAGCTCCATCCCGCTCATCACCAGAAATTCCAGGGTGTTGTCCAGCATGGCGGAGTCGGAGCCGGCGGTGTTGATTACAGGGAAGACCTTGTCCGTCACGTCCCGGAGGGCGTCGCACTCCATGGTCTCCTCCCGGGCCAGCATCTTGTCGGCGTTGCCCCGGATGGTGTTGATCTCCCCATTGTGGACGATCATCCGGTAGGGGTGGGCACGCTCCCAGCTGGGGTTGGTGTTGGTGGAGAACCGGGAGTGGACCACGGCGATGGCGGAGGTCAAATCCTCCTGCTGCAAGTCCAGATAAAAGCTCCGGAGCTGCTTGACCAGGAACATCCCTTTGTAAACTACGGTCCGGCTGGAAAGGGAGCAGACGTAGCTGTTGTCGTTGCACTGCTCAAAGACCCGGCGGGCCAGATACAGCCGCCGGTCAAATTCCAGGCCCTTTTCCAGATCCTTAGGCTTGCCCACAAAGGCCTGCTGAATCACCGGCATACAGGCCCGGGCCCGCTCCCCCAGAATTTCCGGGGCTACGGGGACGCTCCGCCAGCCCAGGAAGGTCAGACCCTCCTTTTCCAGGATGATCTGGAACATTTTCTTGGCCTGGTTCCGGCGCAGCTCTTCCTGGGGGAAGAAGAACATATTCTCCCTCCCCGGGCAACTCGATACCGATCTCCCGGCAGACCCGATGAAAGAAGGGATGGCAGACCTGGAGCAGCATCCCCACGCCGTCGCCGGTGGCGCCCTCGGCGTCCTTCCCGGCCCGGTGCTCCAGATTTTCCACGATTTGCAGGGCGGACTCCACCGTTCGCCGGGTCTTGACGCCCTTGATATTCACCACTGCGCCGATGCCGCAGTTGTCATGTT
>CANRHF010000178.1 GCA_947630345.1 uncultured Oscillospiraceae bacterium
CGGTACTCAACGCCGTGGTGCTGTACGCGCTGTTCGCCGCCCCCTGCATGGAGGGCGTTCCCCTGATGGTCTATTTCACCGTCATCTACATCCTCTGGGGCGTCACCTACACCATGATGGACATTCCCTACTGGTCCATGATCCCCGCCATCACCTCCACCCCTCAGGACCGGGAGAGCCTGTCTGTGGTGGGCCGGACCTGCGCCGGCGTGGGCTCCGCCCTGATCCAGGTGGGCGCGCTGCTGCTGGTGACAACCTTGGGCGGCGGGGACGACCCGGCCCACCAGCGGGAGGGCTTTAAGTGGGTGGGCCTGATCGTGGCCGTGCTGTTCGTGGCGGCGGAGGTCCTCTGCTGCCTCAAGGTCAAGGAGCGGGACGGGGAGCGGATGCAGACCTCCACCATCCCCGAGATGTTCAAGGCCCTGTTTAGCAACGATCAGGCCATGATCACCGTGCTGGCCATCCTGCTGATCAACGGGTCGCTGTACCTGACCTCCACCCTGGTCATCTACTTCTTCAAATACGATGTGGGCGTCACCCTGGCGGCGGAGGCCAGCTGGGTGGACAACTACACGTTGTTTGTCACCGTGGGCGGCGGCTGCCAGATCCTGGGCATGATGGTGGTCTATCCCCTGCTCCGGAAATTCCTGGGGAATACCGACCTGTTCAAGGTGGCCCTGGGCCTGGCCATGGGAGGCTACGTCCTGATTCTGGTCACCTGCCTGGTGGGCCAGGCCAGCAATATGATCCTGCTGTGCGTCTGCGGTGCCCTGGTATTCGCCGCCAACGGCATTCTCTCCGTGCTGACCACGGTGTTCCTGTCCAGCTCTGTGGACTATGGCGAGCTGAAGACGGGCCGGCGGGAGGAGGCGGTGATCTTCTCCATGCAGACCTTCGTGGTCAAGGCCGCCTCCGGCGTGGCGGTGTTCATCAGCGGTATTGGCCTGAGCTTGATCGGCCTGGAGGGCAACTCCGACCAGGCGGGCCCCGTGGTGGCCCAGAGCGCCCAGACCATCCTGGGCCTGCGGCTGCTGATGACCATACTGCCGATCTTGGGCCTGGCGGTGGCGTTCCTGTTCTTTGTGAAGAAGTTCACCCTGACGGACGGCAAGGTGCAGGAAATCGCTGACGCCCTCCGGCTGAAAAAGGAGAAGCGGAATGTTTGAATGGCAGGTGACGGTGGACACCACCGCGGGGTTAAGGACCCTCTCGGGCCGCTGCCCGGCGGCGGGGACAGTCAGAGTGGCCTGTGACCTGCCCACCGGCGTTCTTGCTACTGTCCGGGGGCGCATGCCCCTGACAGTTGCGAAGGACGAGCGGATCTTCATGAACGGATATCAAACCTGGACCCGAAGCCCCGAGCTGGGGCGGGGGGACCGGCTCAGGGGCCTGAACGGCGTGCCCAAGTTCCTGCTGAAAAAGTACGGCTTCGACCGGTACGGGGACTATCATTTCGCGTCCTATCCCAACCGGCCCGGCCTGAGCCATGGCTATTCCTGGTGCTATTTCCGCCTGGGAGACCGGTTTCGGCTCATCGCTTCCCTGGACGAGGAGGCGGGCTATACCCTGTTCCGCTATGACGCCAACAGGGGTGAGCTGACCGTGGACCGGGACTGCGCCGGCGTCCAATGCGGCGGACCCTTCCGCCCCTTCGAGCTTTACATCGCCGAGGGGACGGAGGACCAGGTCTTCGACGGCTGGTTCGCTGCCATGGGCATGGAAAAACCCACGGCCCCGCCCCTCAAGGGCTATTCCAGCTGGTACAACCGCTACGAGGCCATCTCCGAGGCGGCCATTCTGGCGGACCTGGACGGGTGCAAGACCCTCCTGGCCCCGGGGGATCTGTTCCAGATCGACGACGGCTGGGAGCCGGCGGTGGGGGATTGGTTGGAGCCGGATAACGTCAAATTCCCCGGCGGGATGAAGGCCATGGCCGATCAGATCCATGGGGCGGGGTTCCAGGCGGGGCTTTGGCTGGCCCCCTTTGTCTGCCGGGTCGGCTCCGATTTGATGAAGCAGCACCCGGACTGGCTGCTCCAGGCGGAGGGCGGTCCCTGGAGCCTGGGCTCTAACTGGGGCGGTTTCTACGCCCTGGATATCGACAATCCCGCCCTTTTGGACCATCTCCGGCAGGTCTTTCACCGGGTCCTCCACACCTGGGGCTTCGACCTGGTGAAGCTGGACTTCCTCTACGGCGCGGCCCCCTTCGGGAATCCGCGGGAAAGCCGTGCCGGGCGGATGATCCGGGCGATGGATTTCCTCCGGGAGGTCTGCGCCGGAAAACGGATCTTAGCCTGCGGCGTGCCGCTGATGCCCGCGTTCGGGCGGGTGGACTACTGCCGGGTGGGGCCGGATGTGAGTCTGGATTGGGACGACGTGCCCTATATGCGGCTCTTTCACCGGGAGCGGGTCAGCACCAAAAACGCTTTGACGAACACGATTTTCCGGCGGCAGATCAACGGCAGAGCTTTCCTCAGCGACCCGGATGTGTTTTTCCTCCGCCGGGACAATATCCGCCTGACGGAGGAGCAGCGGATGCTGCTGGCGCGGGTCAACGCGCTGCTGGGCGGTGTTTTTCTCACCTCCGACGACCCGACGACCTATGATTCGGAGCAGCGGGCGGCCTATAACAGGCTCCGGGCCCTGAGCGGCGCCGGGCAGGCGCGGGTGGACGCCGAGGGCCGGCGGCTCCTCTGGCGGCAGGACGGGGTTGAGCACAGCTTAAATCTGCCGGAGGCCCTTTTCCGATAATCAAAAGACGGCGAAAAGAACGGCACAGCCCTGTGGGCTTTCCATTCTTTTCGCCGTCCGCATATCTCCTAGGATAGAGGCAAACTTTACGGAAGGACGATATATTCCGTTACCACCGTGCCGCCGGAGGTATAGGTGAGCTGGAGCGCCTGATCCGCCGCGTTGGGGTCCGCCTGGATCATGATGGCTTCCCCCTGGCTGAGACTGCTGGCCGCGAAGATGGTGCCCTCCGGCTGGAAGTAGTCTCCGCTGCGGCTGCCCTGCACGATGGAAAGATCCAGCATGGTCCCCTGGGCGCTGAGCAGGAACCGGCTGCCTGCCCGGTCTACGATTACCTCGGTAAACTGGGAGAACTGGTCCCGGTCGGCGCTTTCAAAGCGCTCCACCACCGGGCTGCCCTCATAGGCGCCACGCTCTTCCGGAAAGTACTCGTTGCGCAAAATTCCGCCCAGCTGGCCGTAGGGGATCTCCGCCACCACCGTTCCGGTGACATAGGAGGCGATCTCATAGGGGGCAAAGTAGAAGCACAGGCCCGTCGGGGAGAGGTACCAGTTGGTCAGCTCCCGGGAAAACAGGTTCCGTACCACGGTTTCGTATTCGCTGTACAGGCTGTCCTTTTGCGGCTCCAGGGCGTCAAGGAGCAGCTGACACAGCACCGGGGCGGAAAACTCTTCCGTCACCAGGTCCTGGAAGGTCAGGGGTTTGCCCGTGACCAGATCGTAGGTCACGGAGGACAGGGCGTGATTGGGATGGGCCTGGCCTCCCGCCACGCTGGAATACTGGCCCAGCAGGCTCAAAACGCCGGCGTCGATCCGTGTGGGGGTGTAGAGAATGCCGGCATAATAGGGGTTCCAGGTCCCGGAACTGGCGTCATAGGCCTCCCGGGCGGCATTCAGAACGGTTTCCGCGTCGGTCAGACCCAGGTCGATCCGGTCCAGCAGATCCATGGTCACCCGCTGGGCAATATCCGGCTCCTGGAACATGGGGGACACGTTCTGATAGACCCCGTTGAAG
>CANRHF010000179.1 GCA_947630345.1 uncultured Oscillospiraceae bacterium
CCCGTATGAATCCTCGCTTTTGATCGCCGCTAAAACGCAGACGTCCAAGAGGCCTCGTTTCAACTGAATGTCCATACGATACCTCCTTTTACGCTATATATCATATTACGAAGTATTGGCATTGTCAATAGATTTCAAAAGAATCAAGAAAATAGCAGTAGGAATATTGGTTCCTTCTATGAGGGGCGATAACCATTTGTAAAATCGTGGTTTTCAAATTCCCATTTATCGGGATCGTGTATATAAAGAAAAAACTTGCGGATTCAAAAAATTTGTCCTATACTGAAAAAAGAAGTCACCAACCGCAGCCCGGCGTACACAGAAAGGGTAGAGAGAGGAAAAAGAGGGGAGATGGCGCCGCAGATGACCCGGGAGCAAAGCGAACAGATCGAGCAGTGCTATCTTGCCTATTACCGGCCTTTGCTTTCCTATGCCCGCGCCGCCCTGGGCCGGGAGGCCCTGGCGGAGGAGGCGGTCCAGGAGGCCTTCGGCATCGTCTGCCGGAAGCCGGAGGAATTTCTGGCGGCGGAAAACCGCCGGGCCTGGGTCTATCAGGTGCTGAAATTCGTGATCCAGAATCAGCGCCGGGTCCAGGCCCGGGCGGAGCGGTTCTTTTCTACCAGTGTGGAGGAGGCGAACCCGGAGACCCTGGGGGCCGCGACGGACCCGGAGGACCCGGATCTTCTGTACGGCGACCTGGCCCAGACGGCGGAATACCGGCTGATCCGCCGCCTGACGGAGGAACAGCTCTCCATGCTGGAGCTGGCCCAAGAGCTGGGCATCTCCGTCAGTGCCTGCAAGAAGCGGGTCCAGCGGGCCCGGGAATTTCTGCGACGCAGGATGAAGCGCTAAAAAGGAGGGATCCCCATGGATTTGGAACGAATGACGGCTGAGGAGCTGCGGGCCCTCCTGGAAGCCGACGCGGCGGGAGAGGACTTAGACCCGGAGCTGGTCTGGGCGGCGGCGGAGCGGCTGTCCCAGCTGGAACCGGCCCAGCACACCCCGCAAGAGGGCTGGGAACAGTTCCAGGCCCATTATGCCCCGCCCCGGGTGCGTGTGGGCCCTTGGGTCCGGCGGATCGGGGCTCTGGCGGCGGCGGTGCTGCTGGTTTTGGGCCTGGCGCTGTTGCGGCCCCAGCAGGCGGCGGGACCTCTGACTCAGGCTCTGGCCTCCGTGGGCCTGCCGGACCAGGCGCCGGCGGTGCCGGAGGGATATCAGATCCGGGAGGTGGCGGTGGTGAACACCCTGGGCCTCCTCTCGGTCAGCGCCACCTACGAAAAGGACGGGGCGGTTTTGTCCGTTCTCTTTTTCCAGGACACCCTGGGCCGGGAGGTCCCGGCCCCCACGGAGACGGCGGAGCGCTACGAAACGGCGGCGGGTACCTGCTACATCACCCGGGAGGAGGACGCCCTCAGCGCCCTCTGGGCCCTGTCCGGCTGCAAATGCCGCGTCAGCGGAAATCTAACGATGGAGCAGATCAAGACCGTGGTGGACTCCCTGACGGTCTGACCGCCCGGAAAACAGAAGGAACCGGCGGGGAAGCAGGCGGCGCGCCTGTTTCCCCGCCGGTTTTTTGCCGGGCGCGGAAGGAAGCGTTACCGGGCCCAGTTTTTTTCAAACATTCTTGTGTAGCGCATGGTCAGGACCGGATCGGGGCAGTAGCCGGGGACGCAGGCGTAGAGCAGATTGTCTCCCAGCAGGTAGCCCCGGTAGTGGGCCACCTTCATCCCGTAGACCTCCAGGGCGGTCCAGTACTCGGTGACGGCGTCAAAGTGTTTTTGATCGTCGGGCGATAGCTTTTCCTGAAAGGCCTCCATCTCCGCCCTGGCTGCCCGGCAGGCGGGCAGATCGTAGGCCTGCCGGGTCCCCAGAAAGTCCTCCGATTCGACCTGCTCCCAGGTGCAGTTGGGCGCCAAGGGGTTTTGAAAATGCTCATAGTTCATCCGAAGCCCCAAGGCCCCGGCGAAGCAGAGACAGGCGGCGCTTCGCCGGTAAACGGCGGATAGATACCGTTCCGCCGCCTCCCGGCCTCCGGGTTCACGGCAGAGTTCCTCGGCCGCCGCCGAATATTGCGCCCGGAGCTCCCGAAAGTCGGGGGAAATTTGGCACAGCTCCGCCTCCACCGCCGCCACCAGGTCCTGCCCCAGCAGCAAGGACAGCAGTTTTTCTTTGTGATCCATTTTTCATCTTTCTCCTTCATGAAATATATCCGTCGCCCATATTATAGCCCATGGGGCCTGCGAAAGCTGTCGAAACCGGTCGGAAAATGAAATAAATTCGGCGCGAAAAGGACCGGCGTCCATTAAGACGCCGGTCCTTCAATGAAAAGAATGTTTGTGTCGTTTATTGCTTCTCCGCCCCGGTTGCCCGCGGACCGAACGGCTCCCGCCGCTCCCGCGCCGCGCCGCCTTCCATGACCAAGATCCGGTCATACTGCCGTGTCAGCCCGTCCTTGAGCCGGTGGGTGACGGTGAGCAGGGTCAGGTCCCGCATTTCAAGTAGCTCCCTCTCGATCTCGTTGGCGGTGGCCACGTCGATGGCTGAAACCCCCTCGTCTAAGATCAGCACCTGGACCTCCCGGATCATGGCCCGGGCCAGGGCCACCCGCTGCCGCTCCCCGCCGGAGAGCTTGGAGCCGTTTTCCCCGCAGGGCCCGTCCAGCCCGCCGGGAATTCGCTCCAAGAACCGCTCCACCCCGGAGCGGCGCAGGGCCTGGGCCAGGGCCTCGTCGGAAAATTCCTCCCCCAGGCAGATATTGAACCGGAGGGTGTCGTTGAAAATAAACGTGTTCTGCTGAATGACGGTGACCAACTTCCGCAGTCCCGCCGGGTCCAGGTCATGAAGCTCTACCCCGTCATAGCGGATGGCACCCTGATAGTTCGGGTAGCTGCCGGTCAGGAGCCGGATCAGGGTGGTTTTTCCGACGCCGCTGGGGCCCAGCAGGGCCACCTTCTCGTTCTTCCGGATGGTCAGGCAGAGGTCCTCCAGCACCGGGATGTCCGGCTGATACCGGAAGGTGAGATGTTCAACCTCCAGGGCGTTTTTCAGCCGGGGACGCGACCCGCCGGAGAGATCCGAGCCCTTTTCGTCCAGGAAGCCGCGTAAAAGCCGGATATTCTCCCGATTGCTCAGCAGCAGGGGCAGCATCTCGGCGTAGACGGTCAGGCAGCTGCTGAAAAATAGCTCATTGCTTGCCCTCCTATGATAAACTGCGCTTCCATTATAGCGCCAGGGCCGCTTAATCGCAAGGAGCGCGTACTAAAGCGAATTTAAGCCGCGCTGAAACCCCTTGCGGGTACGAAAAGCGCCCCGTCCCAAACCCGGGACGGGGCGCTTTTTCAGATCTGCCGGTACATGGCGCCGGCGTCGTCCTTGCGGACGTTATCCGCCACCTGCAAAACCTCCACGGCCACCACCCGGGGGCCCATGGAAATTTCGATCCGGTCTCCGGGCTTGACTTCATAGCCCGCCTTGGCTGGGCGGCCGTTCACCGCGATCCGCCCGTTGTCGCAGGCTTCGTTGGCCACGGTGCGGCGCTTGATCAGCCGGGAGACCTTTAAAAACTTATCCAGCCGCATGTTCTTTCGCGATTTGCTCCTTCAGCACCCGGCTGGCCTTAAACACCGGCAGACGGGTGGCGGACAGCTCCATGGGCTCCTGGGTCTTGGGATTCCGGGCGGTACGGGCCTCCCGATCCTTGACGGAGAACACCCCAAAGCCGGACAGCTGCACCCGGTCCCCCTGGGC
>CANRHF010000180.1 GCA_947630345.1 uncultured Oscillospiraceae bacterium
TACATTGAGACCACCCGGGAGCTGGTTGTGGTCACCGCTGCCGGGGCCGGGGGCGGTGACCACTACCAGCTCCCGGGTGGTCTCAATGTAGTCGTTCCGGCCGTAGCCCTGGGGGCTGACGATGCCGGGAATGTCCGCCGGGTAGTTGGGAATGGGATAGTGGTGATACACCCGCAGGCCCATCCCCTCCAGCCGCTCCTGGAAGGCCCGGGCGGCGGCCTGCTCCCGGTAGCGGGTCAGCACCACGCTGCTGACATACAGTCCCAGCTCTCGGAACACATTCACCAGCCGGACCACGTCCCGGTCATAGGTAATGCCCAGGTCCCCCCGGACCTTGTTCTTTTCAATGTCGTCGGCGTTGAGGGCCACGATCATTTCCGCCTGGTCTTTCAGCTGCAAAAGCATCCGCAGCTTGCTGTCCGGCTGGAAGCCGGGCAGCACCCGGGAGGCGTGGTGATCATCGTAGAGCTTGCCGCCAAATTCCAGATACAGCTTGCCGCCGAACTGACTGATCCGCTCCCGAATGTGGGCGGACTGGGTGCGGATGTACTTGTCGTTGTCAAATCCGATCTTCATACTTCCTCCCGGCAGGCAAAAGCCCCGCAGAATTGCGCCATGGCGCGTTCCAGTGTGGACCGGGGACAGGCCAGCACCACCCGTTGGAACAGGGCGGATTCCTGGCCGAAGATGCCGCCGGCGTCCAGCCAGAGCTTCCCCCGCTGGACGATGGCCCGGTTCAGCTGCTCCTCGGTCAGGCCCAGGCCGGTGCAGTCCAGCCAGGCAAAGTAGGTGCCCTCCGGCTCCACCAGCTTCACCTGGGGCAGGTTTTCCGCCAGGTATTGCCGGACGAAATTCAGATTCTCCCGCATATAGGCCTTGCAGGCGTCCAGCCACGCCTCCCCGCCCTCGTAGGCGGCCTGGCAGGCCACGGTGCCCAGGCAGTTGAGCTGGCTGTAGCCGATTCGCTCCAGCTCCGCCTTCAGCTTCTCCCGCAGTGCCTTTCCGGGGACAAAGAGGTTGGAGACCTGGAGCCCCGCCAGGTTGAAGGTCTTGCTGGGAGCGGTACACATCACCGTCCGCTCCGCCATCTCCGGGCAGGCGGACAAAAACGGGGTGTGGGGATGCTCCGGGAAGGCAAAATCGCAGTGGATCTCATCGGAAACCACGGTCACGTCATATTTCCGGCAGAGAAGCCCCACCTGCCGCAGCTCCTCCCGGGTCCAAACCCGGCACACCGGATTGTGGGGGCTGCATAGAATAAGAAGTCTGGCGGATTTCAGCTGGGTTTCCAAATTTTCAAAGTCCACGGTATACCGGCCGTCCCGGTAGATCAGGGGATTTTCCAGCAGCTTCCGCCCGTTGTTCCGCACCACCATATGGAAGGGGGCGTAAACAGGGGTCTGGATCACCACACCGTCCCCAGGCTCCGTCAGGGCCCGTACCGCTTGAGCCAAGGCGAACACCACCCCGGGGGTCTTAATGAGCCATTCCTTTTCCACCGTCAGGCCGTGGCGGCGGGCGAACCAGCTTCGCGCCGCCTCAAAATAGCCATCCTTGGTGTCGGAATAGCCGAAAATGCCGTGCCGGACCCGGTCCGTCAGGGCCTTGGTCACGCATTCCGGAACGGGAAAGTCCATATCCGCCACCCACAGCGGCAGCACATCTGCGGGATATCCCCGCTCCACGGCAAAATCGTACTTAATACAGCCTGTTCCCCTGCGCTCCACCGGGGTATCAAAATCAAAACCCATTTACGCGTCCTCCATCGCCTGGCGCAGATCCTCGATCAGATCCGCCGCCCCCTCCAGGCCCACGGACATCCGAAGCATGGCCCCCGTGATGCCCAGGCTTGCCAGCTCCTTGGGGTCTACATCCCGGTGGGTCTGCATGACAGGATGGGTCACCAGCGTCTCCGGGCCACCCAGGCTTTCGGCAAAGGTAGCGATTTTCAAATGCTTCAAAACGTGGATGGCCTGCTCCTGGCTGCCCATGTCAAAGGACAGCATAGCTCCGGCGCCCCGGGCCTGGGAGGCGTTGAGGGCATAGCCCGGATGCTCCGGTAGGCCGGTGTAGTAGACCTTCTTCACCTTGGGCTGCTGGGTCAGCCATTTGGCAATAGCTATGGCGGTTTGCTGCTGCCGCTCCATCCGCACGGGCAGGGTCTTGATCCCCCGCAGAGTCAGGAAGCAGTCAAAGGGAGAGAGCGCCGCGCCGGTACATTTGACAATGACCCGCAGCCGTTCGGCAACAGCGTCGTCCTTGCAGCAGACGAAGCCGGAAATGGTGTCGTTGTGACCGGCTAGGAACTTGGTGCCGCTGTGGATCACCAGGTCCGCCCCCAGGGCGATGGGGTTTTGCAGATAGGGGGACAAAAAGGTATTGTCCACGATCAGCAGGGCCCCCGCAGCCTTGGCGATGGCGGCGCAGCCCCGAATGTCCGTCACGTTCATCATCGGATTGCTGGGGGACTCCACATAGATGGCCTTGGTGTTGGGCTCCACCGCCTGCCGGACGGCCTCCAGGTCCGTAGTGTCCACAAAGCGGAGATGGATCCCATTCTTCTCCTCCACCTGCCGGAACAGCAGCGTGGTGCCGCCGTAGAGATCTGCCGAGCAGATCACCTGATCCCCCGGAGCGAACAGTTCAAAGGCGGCGGAGATGGCCGCCATGCCGGAGGAAACCGCCAGGGTCTGGGCGGCCCCTTCCAGAGCGGAGACCGTCTCCTCCAACCGCTGCCGGGTGGGGTTGGAGATCCGGGTATAGTCAAAGCCATGCTCGTTATGGCCCATTTCCAGGTGGCTGAAAGCCGCCGTCTGGTAGATGGGCACGGTGATGCTGCGGCTAGCCTCGGGGTACTTGTGGTCCTGGCCGTGGACACAGAGGGTATCAAAGGTCATGAGAACGCCTCCTTGCATTTTACTAAAAATGATGTATTTTGATTTTAACATACCTCTATAGAGAAATCAAGCCGGGAGGCGCCAAAATTCCCGCCGCCTTTTTTCGTCAAATTTTATCCCGGAGCCAAAAATCCGATTGCTTTTCCCAGGTTTCTGTGTTACAATACAGCGTGTTATGTAACCGGCTAGGACGGCATCCCTATTTTCGCGTGATGAGGTGACTTGCGTGCAACTCCAACCAGCGGCCCATGCCTTTCTGATGGACGGACAGATGGTCCGATGTGAGGAATTTGGTCACGGGCATATCAATACCACTTATAAAATCACCACCGACGCCGGCAGAGAATATGTGCTCCAGCGGATTAACCAATATGTGTTCCACGACCCGGTGCGACTCATGGCCAACGCCAGCGCCGTCACGGATTTTCTGCGTCAGCGGGTATTGGACCCCAGGCTGGCCCTCCATTTTCTGCCCACCGCCGAGGGGCTGTTCTACTACCGGGACCCCCAGGGGGAATACTGGAGAATGTACGACTTTGTGGGTGGCTTCTGCCTGGACGCGCCGGAGAGCCCGGAGGATTTCTACCAGAGCGCCCTGGCCTTCGGCCGGTTCCAGCAGCTGCTGTCGGATTTTCCGGCGGACACCCTGTTTGAGACCATCCCCGAATTTCACAACACCGCCAACCGGTATGTCCAGCTCCGCCAGGCCATGGAGCGGGACGCCATGGGCAGACGCGCCACGGTGGAGAAGGAGATCGCCTTTCTTATGGCCCGGGAGGAAGCGGCCACAACTTTGCAGCGGATGAAGGAGGAGAAAGA
>CANRHF010000181.1 GCA_947630345.1 uncultured Oscillospiraceae bacterium
AGGCAGACCATAAACGGGGCCGATTTCCGCAGAATGATTCTCAGCGCGGCCGCCTCTATCGAGACCCATAAGCAGGCAATCAACGAGCTCAACGTCTTTCCCGTGCCCGACGGGGACACGGGCACCAATATGTCCATGACCATTGGGTCGGCCGCATCGGATCTGAGGAAGACCGAGGATCCCACCCTGGAAAAGGCCGCCGCCGTCACCGCCTCCGCCACATTACGGGGGGCCCGGGGCAACTCCGGCGTGATTTTGTCCCTGCTGTTCCGGGGCATTTCCAAGAAGCTCAAGGGCGCCCAAGAGTGCGACGGCGTGCTGTGGGCCGAGGCCATGCAAAAGGGCGTGGACGCCGCCTACAAGGCGGTGATGAAGCCCGCCGAGGGCACCATTCTCACCGTCGCCCGTCTGGCCGCCGCCAAAGCCGCCCAGGCCGCCCAGGAGAGCAACTACCTGGAATACGTCCACGAGGCCGCCCTGGCGGAGGCCAAGACTGCCCTGGCCAACACGGTGAATCAGAACCCGGTGCTGAAAAAGGCCGGGGTCATTGACGCCGGCGGCAAGGGCTGGGTGCTGGCACTGGAGGCCATGCTCGCCGCCCTTCGGGGGGAGGACGTCACCGTTCCCGAGGAGACGGTGGAGGTCAAGGACCAGGCGTCCTTCTCCGAGTTCGCCACCGAGGACATTACCTTTACCTACTGCACGGAGTTTATCGTCTCCCGGGAGAATAAGAAGGACCCGGAGGCCCTCCGCGCCTTCCTCTCCGGGCTGGGGGACAGCCTGGTGTTGGTGGACGACGACGAGATCATCAAGGTCCACGTCCACACCAACAATCCCGGCACCGCGTTGCAGGAGGCGCTGACCTACGGCTCCTTCGTCACCGTAAAGATCGAGAATATGCGCCTGCAGCACACCGAGAAGGTGATGACCGAGCAGGAACTGGCCCCTAAGATCGCGGAGCCGGAGAAATCCTTCGGCGTGGTGTCGGTGTGCGCCGGGGACGGGCTGGCGGATGTGTTCACCAATTTGGGGGTGGACGGGATCATCTCCGGCGGCCAGACCATGAACCCCAGCACCCAGGACATCCTCCTGGCGGTGAACCGGGTCCCGGCGGAGACAGTGTTTGTCCTGCCCAACAACAAGAACATCATTATGGCGGCCCAGCAGGTGGACCCCCTGACCCCCAAGCATGTGGTGGTGATCCCCAGCAAGACCGTGCCTCAGGGCGTGACCGCCATGCTGAACTTTGCCCCGGATCTGAGCGAGACGGAGAATGTGCGGGCAATGAATGAATCGCTTTCCACGGTGGACACCATGCAAATCACCTATGCCGCCCGGGACTCGGATTTCGACGGCTACAAGATCCACGAGGGCGACTACTTGGCCATGTACGGCAGCTCCCTCTTTGGTACCAGCCGGGATATCCAGGTGCTGCTCCAATCCCTGGCGGAGAAGGTCCGTGACGGGGGCAAGGAGTACATTACCATCTACTATGGGGAGGACATCCCGGAAAACCAGGCGCAGAAGGCGGCGGAGCTCTTCTCCGACACCTGCGCCGGAGCGGATGTGAATCTTCTCAAGGGTGGCCAGCCGGTCTATTACTATCTGATCTCCGCCGAATAGGCGGGCAGGGCCCGCGGCCAATGCGCACGGGGTTGTCTGGTATCGATACCCGATTTCTTTTGCCCGGTATCGGCGGCGGGTCGCCGCGGACAATACGCACCGAGCCGTCTGGAATCGTTACCCGATTCCTTTTGCCCGGTAACGGTACTGCGGGCGCGATAGATGGTGAGTATCGTGAGCCTTGCCACCAGCCCGGTATCGTTCTTGCGACTGTGGTAGCTGGTAGGTATCGATATTTGGCAGCATAGGGCCAATGGCGTGATTTGTGAATAGGGCGTGCCGCGCATCTTCCGCGGCACGTTTTCCCATTTTTCTCCGGAAAGGACGCGAGGGTTTGAAACAAATTCCCCAGGGCGGGCTGATCGGAAAGGTCTACCGCCTTTCCCGGTCCATCGGCGAACTGCATATTTCCTTCCACGCCGCCCATGCGGGATATTTTATCGTTTTGGGGGTGTTTCCGGCCCTGGTGCTGATTTTGAGTCTTCTGCGCTATACCGGGCTGCGGGTGGAGACCCTGACCGATCTGCTCTCCGGCATTCTCCCCGCCGCCCTGCTTCCCGCGGCGGAGCGGCTGATCGCCAGCACCTACACCAGCTCCAGCCATGCCGTGGTGGGCCTGTCCGCGCTCACGGCTCTCTGGTCCGCCAGCAGGGGGATCTTCGGCCTGCTCACCGGGCTGAACGCGGTATACCACGTCTCCGAGGACCGGGGATACTGGTACACCCGGGGGATTAGCGTGATCTACACCTTTTTCTTCCTGGTAGTGGTGCTGCTGACCCTTGCCCTCCACGTCTTTGGCACGCTGCTGCTGGAATGGCTCCACGCTTCCGACAATCCGGTGCTGCGGTTTCTGGGGGAAGTGCTGGACCTGCGGTTTTTCCTGCTGATTATTGTCCAGACCGCCTTCTTCTGCGGCATCTTTATGGTCTTTCCCAACCGGCGCAACAACCTGTTGGACTCCCTGCCCGGGGCGCTGCTGTCCAGCATCGGCTGGCTGGTGTTTACGGACATTTTCTCGGTCTATGTGGAGCATTTTCCCAACTACGCCAATATTTACGGCTCGGTGTACGCCGTGGCCCTGAGTATGCTGTGGCTGTATTTCTGCCTGTCCATCGTGTTTTACGGCGGGGCGCTGAATTATTATCTGATGGACCGAAAAAAATAGCCGCCGTTTATTCCCAGTTCACATCCCGGGGATAAAATGGGGAAAAAGGAGGCGTTGCCATGTTTGGTTTGGTTGCCGCGAATTTGGAGGAGCTGACCCAGGCGGAAAAGGACCGCTACGGGGCGGTGTACTGCGGCATCTGCCGGGAGATCCGGCTGCGGGCCTCCTCCCTCTCCCGGTTGGCTCTGCGTTACGATATGGCTTTCCTGGCCCTGCTGCACATGAGCCTGTACGAGCCGGAGGAGGGTAGCGGGACCGGCGCCTGCGGGCTCCATCCCTTCCGGCCCCGGCCCTGGGTAGACTGTGAACCTGTCCGCTACGCCGCGGACATGAATCTGATCCTGGCCTACTACAGCGCCAGGGACCACCAGAAGGACGACGGAAGTCTCTCCGCCGGGGCCATGGCCCGGATCCTCGCCAAGGGGGTCCAGAAGGCCGAGGAAGCCTATCCCCGGCAGACCCAGGCCATCCGTCAGGCGTTGGAGACCCTTTCCCGGCTGGAGGCGGAAAACTGCCCCAATCCCGACCTGCCCGCCGGATGCTTCGGTCAGCTGATGGCGGAGCTGCTGGTATTCCGGGAGGACCGGTGGGCCCCTACCCTCCGGCAGATGGGTATGGCCCTGGGCCGGTTCATCTACCTGGCGGACGCGGACATTGACTACCGCGCCGATCAGAAAAAAGGAAGCTACAATCCCTTCCTCGCCATGGGCGGCGGGGAGGACCGGGGGGCCTGGGAGCGGTACCTGGTGCTTGCCATGGCCCGGTGCGCAGACGAATACGAGCGGCTGCCTCTGGTGCAGGACAAGGGGATTTTAGACAATATTCTCTACAGCGGCGTCTGGGCGGAGCTCCACCGGCGGCGCAAGGACAAGGCAGGAGGGGAAGCGCATGGATGACCCTTATAAGGTTTTGGGCGTCAGCC
>CANRHF010000182.1 GCA_947630345.1 uncultured Oscillospiraceae bacterium
TTCATATCGTCCACCATGCGTAAAATCGGATTCAGGATAAGGGCCCGCAAAATCGCCATGACCCCCCCGACAATGAGGGACCACAGGCAAAACTGGGTCAGCCCGCCCACGGCGGCGATCAGGGGGACCTCCAATGGGACCCAGCCCTGATAGAGGCAGAAGAAGAATACCCCGCCCACCACCATTTCGATGATCCCCACGACCATGAGCAGCGCCATCGTGAGCAAAAAGGTCAACCCAATGCTCCGCCCCGGCCAGTTTTTGGGGCGCGATTGTTTTTTCATATGGAACGCTCCTTTCTGACTGCCCGGTAGCCGATTCCCCGGACCGTCTGGATCTCAAAAGCGGGACAGTCGTAGAACCTGGTTCGCAGGCGGTTGATGTGGACATTGACCGTGTGTTCGTCGCTCTCCGAGTCCATGCCCCAGATCTCGTCCAAAAGCTGCAGCCGGGTGAAGGTGCGCTCCGGGTAGGCCAGCAATTTATAAAGGAGGTTAAATTCCTTGGGCGGAAGGACCTGGATGTCCTCCCCCCGCCGCACCGTGTGGGAGTCATAATCCAGCACCATATCCCCCACGGTGATCCGCCGCTCGTCCACGATGCGGGCGCGGCGCAGCAGGGCCCGGATGCGGAGCAGCAGCTCCTCCTTATCAAAGGGCTTGGTCAAATAATCGTCGGTGCCTACCAGGAATCCCGCGCGCTTGTCCTCCGGCAGGGCCTTGGCGGTGAGCATCAAAATAGGCAGCGAGCTGCCGGTGTCCCGGATCATTTCCGTCAGGGCCAGGCCGTCCAGCCGGGGCATCATGACGTCGCACACCAGCAGGTCCACATGGACCTCGTCCAGCTTCCGCAGCGCCTCCTCCCCGTCGAAGGACGGCACCGGCTCATAGCCCGCACGGCTGAGAATGGCGCAGAGCAGCCGGTTGGTCCTGGCGTCGTCCTCCGCCACCAAAATTTTGAACATGGCGCTCCCTCCTTTTTTGATACTATACTACCAAAAAGTAAACGAAAAATAAACAACGTCGTTTATCCGAAGTTGATTTTTGTTTGGTATGCTCTCAGCACAGTTCAGAGGGAACATTCCCAGAAGGAGGACATTATGAAAAAAAAGAAAAAGAGCGGCCTGATTTGGGCCTTGATCGCGGTCATCGCCGTCATAGCGGTGGGAGCCGTCCTGTTTTTCTTCCGCCCCGGGCAGGGGGCGGCGCCGCGCGCGGCGGCGGACACGCGCTCCGCCACAGCGGAAACCGGCGACATTATGATCACCGTCTCCGCGTCCGGAGCCCTTCAGATGGCCGCCGCCGAGGACGTGACCATTCCCGAGGGTGTGGAGCTGGATGAAGTCCTGGTGGAGCAGGGCGATCCTGTGCGTCCCGGTGATCTCCTTGCCACGGTAACCGCCGACTCCATCCGCTCCGCCCTGGCGGATGTGAACGATCAGATATCCGCCGCGAACAGCCGCATGGCGCAGCTGGCCGACGCCAGCGAGTCCGCGTACATCCAGGCTGGTGTGGCGGGCCGGGTCAAGGCCATCTACGGTGAGGAAGGTCAGGCTGTCAGCGAGGCCGCGCTGGAGTACGGCGGATTGCTTCTGCTGTCCCTGGACGGCAAAATGGCGGTCACATTGCCGGTCTCGGATCGGGTCGCGGTAGGCGATTCGGTCACAGTAACCCGCCCGGACGGCTCCGACAAAACGGGAACCGTGCTGAAAAACGACGCGGACGGCCTGGTAGTGACCCTCACCGACAACGGCCCCATGCTGGGTGAGAAGGTCACTGTCGCCACCTCGGAGGGTACGGTCCTTGGTTCCGGCACGCTGAGCGTCAACGCCCCCATGATGGTCACCGGCTACCGGGGCGTCATCACCGACGTTCTGGTGGCGGAAAATGACTACGTCTACGCCTCCACCAGTCTGTTTAAGCTCACCGCTCTGGGCCACACGCAAACGTATGAAGAGCAGCTCGCCCAGCGGCAGGAGCTGGTGAATCGGCTGGCAGAACTGCTTCAGTTGGAGCGGAACGGCGGCATTATCGCCCCCTTTGACGGCACCGTCCGGTCCGTGCCGGACAGCGGACTCGGTACCAACCGCTTCGCCCTGTCCCCCAACGGCGATATGACCGTCACCGTGGAGGTGGATGAGCTGGACGTCCTGTCCATCCAAGAGGGGCAGGAGGCCGACGTCACGGTTGCCGCGGCGGGGGACGGCAGCTTGTCCGGTACCGTCGCCGCCATTGACCCCTTCGGCAGCAGCGCCAACGGCGTGGCAAAGTATTCCGTGAAGATCACCGTGCCCAGAGCGGAGAGAATGCTGCCGGGGATGAACGCCTCGGTGGAGATCGTTGTGGACCGCAAGGAGGGCTGTCTGCTGATCCCGGAGGACGCACTGAACCAGTCCGGAACGATCACCTTTGTCTATACCGGCTACGACCCCGAAACCGATACCTACACCGGGGAAACGGAGGTGACCACCGGGCTGTCTGACGGCGTCTATGTGGAGATCACCGGCGGGCTGACCCAGGGCGCAACGGTCTACTATCGCTATTCCGAAGCCGAGACAGAGGATAACGCCGCACCCTGGCAGAACATGGGCCCCTGGGGAAACTTCGGTTGAACGGGGGCGATGGTATGATCATCCTAAAAGACATCTGTAAGCGCTATCAGGTGGGCGGAGAGACGGTCAACGCCCTGGACCACGCCTGCCTGCATATCCGGCAGAGGGAGTTCGTGGCCATCATCGGCCCCTCCGGCAGCGGAAAGTCCACGCTGATGAACATTATCGGTTGCCTGGATCTGGCGGACAGCGGGCGCTATGAGCTGGATGGCCAGTCCATCGAGGAGTATAGCGAAGAGGAGCTGGCAAAGATCCGCAGCAGAAAAATCGGCTTCATTTTTCAGAATTTCAATCTGATCCCCAAGCTGACCGCCGAGGAAAACGTGGAACTGCCCCTGATCTATCAGCAGCTCCCAAAGCGGGCGCGACAGGAGCGGGTTGAGCAGGCGCTGGAGCAGGTGGGTCTGTGGAACCGGCGGCAGCACAAGCCCACGGAGCTGTCCGGCGGCCAGCAGCAGCGGGTGGCCATTGCCCGGGCCCTGGCTACCCGGCCCGCCATTTTCCTGGCCGACGAACCCACCGGCAATCTGGACTCCAAAACCACCGGTGAGATCATGGATATTTTCCACGGCCTGCACCGTCAGGGCAGCACCATCGTGCTCATCACCCACGACAGCGGCGTGGCGGCCCAGGCCGCCCGGCGGGTCCACATTTTAGACGGCAAAGTGACGGAGGAGGAGACGGTATGATCGTTCAAACAGCCAAAATGGCCCTACAGGCGGTGTGGGGCAGCAAAATGCGCTCCTTTCTCACCATGCTGGGCATCATCATTGGGGTATTCACCCTGGTGGTGCTGGTGTCCCTGATGCAGGGCTCCACCGACTATATAGCCGGAGAGATCTCCGCTCTGGGCGGCAGCTACTATACCGTGCGGATCGAGGACGACCACAACAAGCCCCTGTCCCTGGACGACCTGGATGCCATCATGGCGGAGGGCCTGGGCTCCGCCGCGCCCCTGGGACAGACCTACGTCACCGGAAAGAACGGCCGGGCCAGCGACGCCTTCCTGCTCTACGGCACCACCCCGGTCTATTCCGCCATCAATGACCTGAGCGTGGAGTACGGCACCTTTCTTCGGCA
>CANRHF010000183.1 GCA_947630345.1 uncultured Oscillospiraceae bacterium
GCTATACCTTAACACGGGTACTCTCTATTCGCTACCTTTTTTTCTTCTTGTCACACATCATTGTAAACCCTACACTTCCCCGGACCAATTCTTTGATTTGCCCCTTGATTATTTCCTCGTTGAATTGTACAATGTTGTTGGACATGGTTTGCTGTCTCCTTTCGAATGTTTGTGTGGCAACTTCATTCTACCAGAGACCGTAAGCCATGTCTACTTCTTTGCCATCTTCTTTTTTGCGCAACTTATTGTACCTTATCACAGTTTGAGTACTCACCGGCGATAAAAAGCGGGCGATCCCCAGCGCTTGCCGCAGGTCTTTTTG
The DNA here is from genome assembly GCA_947630345.1 of uncultured Oscillospiraceae bacterium. Taxonomy (GTDB): domain Bacteria; phylum Bacillota; class Clostridia; order Oscillospirales; family Oscillospiraceae; genus Faecousia. Next base: position 323 of record CANRHF010000183.1, read on the forward strand.
AAAAAGAGGCGCACTAAGATAAACCCCCGCCGGCGGAAACGCTTCTGCCGGCGGGGAAATATTAAAGTGGTGACTGTTTGATCTTGGCGAATTTCCGGGGGTATTTTTCCGGGGTGGGGGAGACTTTCCGGAACCGAAGCACCTGGTGCTCCGCCTCTCCGATGGGGAAAGCGCGGACCCCGTCCAGCGCCAGCCCCAGCCGGGCCACGGCGTTTTTCGCCTCCGCCAGCTCCTCCCCGGCGGCTGGACCCTTCAGCGCCAGCACCAGCCCGCCCACCCGGACGAAGGGGGCGGTCAGCTCCAGCAGAATGTTCAGCCGGGCCACCGCCCGGCTGACGGCGATATCGTACTGCCCCCGCCGGGACGGGGCCAGCTCCTCCGCCCGGCCGGTGACGCACTCCGCCTCGATCCCTAGGGCGGGCAGAACCTGCCGGAGCCAATTCATTCGCTTGCCCAGAGAATCCAGCAGCGTCACCTGGGCCTCCGGGCAGGCGATCTTCACCGGGACGCCGGGAAAGCCCGCGCCACAGCCCACGTCAATGATCCGCTTCCCCCAGGTTTCCGCCGAGAGAAGCACCGTCAGGCTGTCCGCCAGGTGCCGCCGGGCAAATTCCCCGGGGTCCGTAATGGCGGTGAGGTTCATCACCTGGTTCTGCTCCAGCACCGCCTGTCCAAAGGCGCAAAGCCGGGCCTTCACCGGTTCCGGCAGCTCCAGGCCCAGCCGGGCCAGGGCCTTATTCAGGCTCTGTTCCATCGGTTCCCTGGTCCTCTTGGGGCATGGTCGGTTGGGGGCCGTGGGGCAGGCCAGACAGATCCACCTGGCTTTCGTCCAGGGGATCGAAGGGCGTCTCGGGATTCTCCAGCTGGGCCGGCAGGGTCACGGTCTGGATGTGCCAGCATACCAGCAGGTCGCACACGTCCCCGTAGGAGGCGACGCCTCGGTCATCCCCGCTGACCTTGATATAGGTGTCGTTGGCCTTGTCAGCCAGCTGGGAGGCCTTCTCGTCCCGGTTGGTTTGAAAATAGTAGTTGTAGTCGTAGAGATCCTGCTGCAAATATTGATTTGCCCCGCTGGCGATCTCCTGGGCGGCGTCCCGCCCGGCGGCGCTGTACAGGGCGTTGTAGCAGTATCGGTAGGCCATAAAGTAGCCCGAGTACTGAAATTCCGGGCTGGAATTGGCCTGGCAGGCCAGGAACGCGGCAAAATTGGCGTCCCGCTCCAGGGTGATGCTCATCCGGTGGGCCATTTCATGGCACATGGTGAATGGAATGCTCACCGCCGGCACCGTGGGATTCACCGCCGCCTCCCCCGTCAGGGGCATGGTCACGCCGGTGATGCCCATGGAGGTGTACATCTCCGCCCAGCCCAGCTTTTTTACCGGCGCGGTGGAGCCGGCGAAGACGGCATAGTAGTCTTCGTAGGTCAGGCGCTGGAAGCCTTCCCCGGCCTGAGCGGCCAGGGTGTCGAAATCCGAGAAGGATACGCTGTTTCCCTCCCGCGCCACCTGGGCGGCCAGGGTGTTGGCGTGGTCCCGGTAGTAGATGGTGGCGTCCTTCAGCTCCTGTAGGGTGTATTCGGAGACGGACAGATGCAGATCATCCGCCAGGGCGCCGGTGTAGGTATTCAGTCCGCCGATGCCGGTGTGCAGGAAGAAGATCAGGCTGGCCACCGCCAGCACCCAGCCGAACCACTGGATAGGGTTCCAGCGTAAAATGATCATCAGCACGATGCTGGCCACACAAACAACGCCCAGCAGCACCAGCAGCAGCTGCCAAAGGCACACATCCACCTGCCCGCTCCAGGTGGCCAGGGCGTCCTGCACGGAACGGGTGAGGAAGGGGTAGACCAGGTCCAGAACCTGGCCGTGGGCCTGAGCGAACTGCATCAGGCCCCAGGTGAAGAAGGCCAGCACGCCGGCCACCAGGTAGCCCCGCCAGTATTTCAAAGGAATCGCCTCCTAAAAACGCAAATGAAAAAAAGCTACAGCCCAAATTTTTCGCTTTCCCATAGTATAGCACAAAAATTCCCGCTTGTCTCCCCCTAAATTCTTAATTTTTTATGTCGTAGGATGCGGAAAATCAGGGAAAAAAGAATGCCGGGCGGTTCCAGCCCGGCCCGGTGCCCGACCCGCCTTGAAGCGTGTCGGAATTTTCAGTATTTTAAGTATCTGCGCAGCTTGTCCTCGGCCCGGCGGAGGGTGCGGCTGACGGTGCTTTTGTTTACCCCTCGTTCCCGGGCGATCTGAGGGATGGTTTGCTCCTGGAAATAGTAGGCGATGAGGGTTTGGCGCTGGAGCTCCGACAGTTCCTCCCGAATGACCCGCTGCACACGTTTGAGCTGCACCGACTGAGGCAGCCGGGGGCCCAAGTATCCGTCATAGCGTGTATTTTTCATTGCGGTAGTACCCTTTCTCGTAGTACCGGGCGGTGAGTTCCCGCAGCTCGTTGACCTGGGTGAGCATGGGGGACAGCTCCGCGATGCGCCGGCGCAGATGCCAGGCGGTTTCCGGGTCGGTCTCACGGCCAAGGGCTGTGCGCAGCTCCTTCAGGCGGTTTCGCAGGGGGACGGCAGCGGCACGATAGCTCTCGCTGATTTGCAGCAGGGTCATCGAATCCGCCCCCTTTCGCAGCGGGAGCAGGCCAAGCTGGGCGCATAGACCTCCCCGCCGCACACCGGGCAGAAGCCCGAGGCCGGCTGGGTTTGCGGGTCGGGGTATGGCGGTTGAAAGATGGATTTGCGCATTTCGAACATCCTCTCGGGTTAAATTGCGGTTTGCGCCGAGAAAATAGTCGAATCCTGTACTTTTCCTTTTCATTTGTGCCGTCTATTTCCATGAGGTAGTATACTACACGCTCTGTGTTTTGTCAAGGGCGGCAGATAGTCGAAGGGCGTCGCCTCCTGCCTAAGGGGGGAGAATGTTTCTGCAAAGTGTGTAGAGGCCCAAATTCCACCAGATTTTTCCGCCGGGTTGTGCTATTCTAGGAGCAGACCGTAGTCAGGAAAGGAGTGAGCGCGGATGCTGGGTCCACGGATCGCCGCTCTGCGCCGGAAGGCCGGCATGAGCCAGGCGGAGCTAGCCCATCGGTTGAAGCTCAGCCCCAGTGCGGTGGGGATGTATGAACAGGGGCGGCGGGAGCCGTCGGTAGAGACGCTGGTGGACTTGGCCAGCGCCCTGGGGGTAACGGTGGACTTCCTGCTCACCGGCCAGGCTGAAAATCATCAAGAGGAGACCCTGGAAGGGTTGCTGTCCGACCGAGTGGAGAGCGCTTGCCTTCGGATGGTGCAGCGGGGCCGGTCGGTGCTGAGCCGGCAGGAGCTGGTGGTACTGCTGGCGGCGATGCTCATGGAATAGCCTTG
>CANRHF010000184.1 GCA_947630345.1 uncultured Oscillospiraceae bacterium
GCGGACGCGAAGGAGAAACACGCGATGCGATATACACATCACAGAGGCTTGGCCGCGGTCACGAGATGGGTCAGGCTTAAATATGCTGCCATGAATCTGAAAAAGCTGGCGAATTGGAGTTGGAAGGGCGCCTCTTTTTCTCAAATTTGGCTTGCTTTTCCAAATATTTGCAGAAGAATCCCTGTTTTCGCTTCTTGAAAACAGGGATTCTTTGACAGACTGAAATGGCATAGTCGAAAAACCCGGCTATGCCATTTTTTACTTCTTTGCAGTCCTTGATTGGTACGGTTCCTCAGGGCGTCACACCGCCGCGGTTTGGGGCTTTTTCGCGGCGGAGAGCATCAGCTTGATCCGGTTGAGCTGGTTGACCTCGCTGGCGCCGGGATCGTAGTCCACGGCGGCGATGTTGCACTGGGGATAGGCGTTTTTCAGAGCTTTGATGACCCCCTTGCCCACCACATGGTTGGGCAGGCACGCGAAGGGCTGGATGCACACGATGTTGGGGACCCCGTGGGTGATCAGCTCCACCATCTCCCCGGTCAGGAACCACCCCTCCCCGTACTGATTGCCCAGGGACAGGAAGGGCCTGGCAAGCTCAGTGATCTGCCGGATCGGCAGGGGCGGCGAGAATCGCCGGCTGGCGGAAAGGGCCGCCACGGCTGGTCTGCGCAGGGCGTCGATCAGCCGGATCGCCGCCTGGGACAGGGCGGCCATGGATTTTTTGGCCCCCAAAAACTCCGCCTTGTACTGCCAGCCGTAGGCGCTGTAGGCGAAGAAGTCCATCAGATCCGGCACCACCGCCTCGGCGCCCTCCCGCTCCAGCAGCTCCACCAGGTGGTTGTTGGCCAGGGGCATGTACTTGACCAAAATCTCTCCCACGATCCCCACCCGGGGCTTGGCCCAGTCCTCGTGGATGGGAAGATTGTCGAAGGCCTCCACGATCCCCCGGCACACCTCCGGGTAGCGGTAATGGGTCTTGGGATTGGTCAGGCAGTCCACGCACACGTCCTGCCAGGTCCGGTGCAGGGCGTTGGCGGAGCCGGGGGTCCGCTCATAGGGCCGCACCCGGTAGAGGCAGCGCATGAACAGGTCCCCAAACACCAGGGCGTGGGCGGCGTCGAGGATCAGGCTGGGAGAGAGCCGGAAGCCCGGATTCCGCTCCATGCCGTTGGCGTTGAGGGAGATCACCGGGATGTGGGACAGCCCCGCCTTCCCCAGGGCCTTGCGGATGAAGGAGACATAGTTGCTGGCCCGGCAGCAGCCGCCGGTCTGGGTCATGATGATGGCCAGCCGGTCCGTGTCGTATTTCCCGGACAGCACCGCGTCCATGATCTGCCCCACCACGGTGATGGAGGGGTAGCAGGCGTCGTTGTTGACGTACTTCAGGCCCATGTCGATGGCAGCCCGGTTGTCGTTGTCCAGCAGCACCATGTGATAGCCGTGCTTGCGGAACACCGGCTCCAACATGGAAAAGTGGATGGGGCTCATCTGGGGCGCCAGAATGGTGTAACCCTCCTGGCGCATCTGCCGGGTAAAGGAGGCCCGGTGGTAGTCCTCCGGCGGGGCTTCATGGACAACGCCCTGCTCCCGGCGCATATTCATGGCGGCAATCAGACTGCGGATTCGGATCCGGGCCGCCCCCAGATTCCCCACCTCGTCAATTTTCAGCAGGGTGTAGAGCTTCCCGGCCCCCTCCAGGATCTCCGATACTTGGTCGGTGGTGACGGCGTCCAGGCCGCAGCCGAAGGAATTGAGCTGCAGCAGCTCCAAATTCTCCCGGTCCCGGACAAATTCCGCCGCCCGGTAGAGCCGGGAGTGATAGACCCACTGGTCCACCACCCGCAGCGACCGCTCCTTGGGCGCCTCGATGGGCAGGCTGTCCTCGGTCAGCACCGCCAGGCCGTAGGAGGCGATCAGCTCGGGGATGCCGTGGTTGATCTCCGGGTCGATGTGGTAGGGCCGCCCCGCCAGCACGATCCCCTGCCCGCCGCTCCGCTCCAGAGCCTCCAGCACCCGGGTGCCCTCCGCCCGGATGTCCGCCTTGGCCTTGAGCTGCTCCGCCCAGGCCGCCCGGACGGCGGCCCGGACCGGATGCTCGGGGATGTTCCACTCCTCCCGGCACAGCCGCACCAGCCGGTCGGCGGCGGTTTTTTCGTCGGTGAAGGCGATGAAGGGGCGGATGTAGCGGGCCTTTCCGCTGGTGATGTCCTCCACGTTGTTTTTCAGGTTTTCCGCGTAGGAAATGACCACCGGGCAGTTGAAGTGATTCGGAGCGCCCTTGGTCTCCTGATGCTCATAGAACACGCAGGGGTGGAAAATGGTCTTGACCCCCTGATCGATGAGCCACTGGACGTGGCCGTGGGCCAATTTGGCCGGGTAGCACTCCGACTCCGAGGGGATGCTCTCGATGCCCAGGGCGTAGAGCTTCCGGCTGGCAAAGGGGGAGAGAACCACAGAAAAGCCCAGTTCCTTGAAAAAGGTGGCCCAGAAGGGGTAGTTTTCGTACATATTCAGCACCCGGGGCAGTCCGATGACCCCCCGGGGGGCCTTGTCTTGCGGCAGAGGCGGATAGGCAAAGAGCCGCTGCCGCTTATATTCCACCAGATTGGGGGCGGAGAGGGCGCTTTTGGCCTTGCCGCTGCCCTTTTCGCAGCGGTTGCCGGTGATGTGCCGCCGGCCGCCGGAGAAGGTGTTGATGGTGAGCATGCAGTTGTTGGCGCAGCCGCCGCAGCGGGCGGACCTGGAGGTGTAGGGGAGCCGCACCGCCTCCGCCAGAGGCAGCATGGAGGTCCCGGCGCCCGCGTAGTGCTTCCGGGCAATCAGGGCGGCGCCGAAAGCGCCCATGATCCCGGCGATGTCCGGACAGACCGCCTCCACCCCGGCGATCCGCTCAAAGGCCCGCAGCACCGCCTGATTGTGGAAGGTGCCCCCCTGGACCACGATGTGCCGGCCCAGGGCCTCGGCGCTGTTGAGCTTGATGACCTTGAACAGGGCGTTTTTGATGACGGAGTAGGCCAGCCCGGCGGAGATATCCGCCACGCTGACGCCCTCCTTCTGGGCTTGCTTCACGTTGGAGTTCATGAACACTGTGCAGCGGGTGCCCAAATCCACGGGATTTTTCCCATGGAGGGCCTCCTGGGCAAAGCTCTGGGCGGTGAGCCCCAGGGAATTGGCAAAATTCTCGATGAAGGAGCCGCAGCCCGAGGAGCAGGCCTCGTTGAGCATGATGCTGTCCACCGCCCCATCCTTTAGGCGGATGCACTTCATGTCCTGGCCGCCGATATCCAGCACGCAGTCCACCTCCGGCAGGAAGAAGGAGGCGGCGGTGCAGTGAGCGATGGTCTCCACCTCCCCCTCGTCCAGGCAGAAGGCGGATTTTAAAAGCTCCTCGCCGTAGCCGGTGGAGCAGGTCCGGGCGATCCGGGCCCCGGCGGGCAGCCGCTCCAGCAGCTCCCCCAGGGCGGTCTTGGCTGTTTCGATGGGATTGCCCCGGTTCCCGGCGTAGTAGGAGTAGAGCAGCTGCCCCTCCCTGCCGATCAGGGCCACCTTGGTGGTGGTGGAGCCGGCGTCGATGCCCAGAAAACAGTCGCCGGTGTATGTAGCCAGGTCCCCCTTGGGCACCACCGCCTGGGCATGGCGGCGGCAGAAGGCGTCATAGTCCGCCT
>CANRHF010000185.1 GCA_947630345.1 uncultured Oscillospiraceae bacterium
CAGTTTCGTGTATTTCATGTTTATTCGATCCTTTCCTGGGGGTTCGGCGCTTCCTTGAAGGACAGGCACTTGCCGATTACGTCGCCCGTTCTCAGATATTGGTAGGTCGGAAACTCAAAGAGCACCGGCTTCAGGGTGTTGTAGTCGATCTTTCCATCGGCGTCCAGATGTTCCTCCGCCACATAGGTATTGTCAATGGCGCAGATAAAGCTCTCAAAATTCGGCGTCTCATAGACGTCCACCACGCTGCATTCCAAGGTGAGGGGCGAATCGCTGATGACCGGCGTTCCGCTTTCACCCCGTTCCCAGGCGAACACGTCGGATTTATCCGTTTTGCGTCCACTGACAGAGCCAACATAATCAGCCCTGGGCAGAAGCGCCTCATCCACCAGGTTGATGGACAGCTTTTTGGTTTCTTTGATCTTGCCGTTGATAAAGTGCGACGTGGCAAGGCTGATTAGCACCCGGTTATGACCGATGATGCCGATGTGTCCTACCAGCGTCCAGGTAGGTCTGTCCCCGTTCATGGCGCCGATCACCGTGATGGGGGTGGGATACAGGGCCAGCTTTGAACCGATATTTTTCTTCATGCCGTTGTTACCTCCTTTGGTTTGTCTGGGCCTGCCTGAGCTGATAAATGAAGTAATCCAGCCTGTCCAGTCGCTGCTGGGCCGCGTGGACTTCCTCCAGCAGATGTCCCCTGTGGTCTCTCAGCAGACGGGTCTGCTCTCCCGCGTCGGTGCTGGAAAGCACGGTCTGGATCTCCCGGTCGGACAGGCCCAGGCCGGACAGGTCGTGTACGTTGAACTGAGCGGACATGGTCATCCCTCCTTCAAATTGGAAAAGCGCGGGATGTTGAGACGATTTCTCCATCCCGCGCTTTTATTGTAGACCCAAAATAGCCCGCTGTCCAATACCTATCAGGTTGATTAATCTATGCCCCAAAAGCATTTGGCGAATTGAATAAACCGCTCCACGGCAGGGCTGGCGGGCTGGCCCCGTTTCCAAGCCAGGACGCTGTGAAGCGCCTCACAGTCTTTCAGGGGCCGCATGGCAAGCTTGTCCAGGTCCCGGAAAGGTAGGACGCCCTCGATGGTGAGCAGATACCCCAGCCCTTTGGCGGCCATAATGCCGCCCATCGTGGGTAGGTTGGTAAGAAAGTGGACATTGTCCTCCCGAAACAAATGGCCCATCCAATTTTGCATCATATTTTGATAGCGTGTGGGCAGGATCAGCGGTTTGCCCGCCAGATCCTCCGGCAGAATGGACGCCTTTTCCGCCAGTGGGTCGTCCGGGGGCATGAAGGCCGCCAGCCGCTCGGTCTGCGCCATCCGGATGTAGTCGTACTTCTCCAGCTCGATAGGCTCCATCAGCAGGCCCACGTCGATCAGGCCCCGGTCCATCCGCTCCTTTACCACATCCGCCGTGCCGGAGAAAAAGGAAAACCGCACCAGCGGATGCTCCTGGTGGAATGCCGCCACGCAGTCCGCCAGCTGGCGCATGGCGGCGGTCTCTCCGTGGCCGGCCACGATGACGCCTTGGAGTTCCTCCCCCGAATGGCCCATCTCCTGCTCCGCTCTGTCCACCAGCTCCAAAATCTCCTCCGCCCGGCGGCGGAGCAGCAGGCCGTCGGCGGTGAGGACGATCCGCCGGCCCCGATGCTCAAACAGCGTCGTGCCCAGCTCATACTCCATCTGGGCCAGCTGCCGGCTCAGGGTGGGCTGGGTGATGTGGAGCAGCTCCGCCGCCCGTGAGACGGTCTCCTCCCTGGCCACCGTGAGAAAATAGCGCAGCACCCGAAGCTCCATAAAAATCCTCCCCATTCGTAAATTCTCATGCTTTTATTATACGGTAGGCAGGGCATAAACGCAAGAGAATTTGCCTTTCAGGCATACTTCATTTTGCGTACCAGGTATTGGACAGGCATACAAAACCGGGATTATAATGTCCTTAGAAGCCGGGAAAGTCCGGCAAATCGGAAAAAAAGATCTAGAAGGAGGAACAATCATGATCACTGTGGACATTGGCGACATTATGAGCGTCGTCAACCTCATCTCCGGGCACCTGATCGCCTTGGCTGTGGCGCTGGTGATCGCCATCGCCATCGTCATCTTCGCTTGCGTCAGGCTGAAGAAGCCCCTGAAAGGGCTGGTCAACGGCACCGCCATCGTGGCTTTCGTGCTGGTCGGGGTGCTTGTCGTCAATCTGATGCTCACCGGCCCCCTGTACAACACCCTGAATGTGGTCCTTACCGACTCCGGCGAGGTCAGCGAGGAAACCATCGCCGCCTCCCGCCAGCTGGTGGAGGACATCTCCGCCGAGGGCATCGTGCTGGCCAAGAACGACGGGAGCCTGCCGCTAAGACCCGATTCCCTGAATAACGGCCAGATCAATGTGTTCGGCTGGGCCTCCACCAATCCCATCTACGGCGGCACCGGCTCCGGCGCTGTGGACGTGGCCACCGCGGTGGACATCCTCAAGGGCCTGGAGAACGCCGGCTTTAAGGTGAACCAGGAGCTGGTGGACAAGTATAAGGCGTTCCGTTCTGACCGGCCTGTGATCGACATCAACAATGGCCAGGACTGGTCATTGCCGGAGCCCACCGCCGACAGCTATTCTCAAGAGCTGATGGACAACGCCAAGGCGTTCTCTGACTGGGCCATCGTGGTCATCGCCCGCTCCGGCGGCGAGGGCGCCGATCTGCCCCACGATATGGGCAAGGTGCTGGACGGCACGCCCAACACCGAGCTCCGGGAGGGCAGGACGGTCCTGGCCGACGGCTCCTATCATGTGGGCACCAAGTATACCAACGCCCTCTACACCCCCAACAGCGACGATTACGCCGATTTTGAGTACGGCCAGCACTATCTGGAGCTGAGCCGCACGGAGAAGGACCTGGTGGACCTGGTCACCTCCAACTTCGACAACGTCATCGTGGTCTACAACGGCGCCAACACCATGGAGATGGACTGGACCAACGACTACGCGCAGATCAAGGGCGTGCTGCTGTGCGCCGGCTCCGGCGCCACCGGCTTCAACGCCCTGGGCAGAATCATCTCCGGCGACGTCAACCCCTCCGGCAAGACCGTGGACCTGTGGGCCAGCGATCTGACCGCCGCCCCCTACTACAACAACATCGGCCATCACAACTACACCGACGAGACCGCCCTGGGTGTGGCTGAGCGTGCCAAGGCCTGGTGGGAGCGCGCGGACGGCTACGTCACCTTCGTGAACTATGTGGAAAACATCTATGTGGGCTACAAATTCTATGAGACCGCCTACGCCGACGGCATGGCCGGCTTCGATTATGACGCTGCCGTCACCTATCCTTTCGGCTATGGCCTGAGCTATACCACCTTTGAGCAGTCCATCACGGACACCAGCGAGACGGATAGCTCTGTCTCCATAACCGTGAACGTCACCAACACCGGTAGCGTGGCCGGCAAGGATGTGGTAGAGCTGTACGTCACCCCGCCCTACACCAACGGCGGCATTGAAAAGGCGGCTGTGAACCTGGTGGGCTTTGAAAAGACCGATGTGCTGCAGCCTGGCGCGTCCCAGTCCGTCACCATCACCGTGGACAAGGAGGACCTGGCCAGCTATGATGACACCGGCGTGAAGGTGAGCGGCGGCGGCTATGTTCTGGAGGCCGGCGA
>CANRHF010000186.1 GCA_947630345.1 uncultured Oscillospiraceae bacterium
CTGAGAAGGCCGGGGATCAAAAGGCTGTCCCTTTGGACCATCACCTCGCCGGGAGCGCCGCCCCAGGCGCGCTCCAGCTCCAAGCGTACCTTTTCGCTCCTGTCGCCAAACCAGGGCCGCCAGATCTCCGGCGGGATGACGGCGGCGGCCTTTTCGGCCATGGCCTCCTCGCTGATCCAGCGCAGGTCATTGGTGAGCCCGGCGGTGACCGCGTCCGCCAGGTTCTGGGCGCTGGAAAAGTTGAAGTCCGTTCGGATGCCCTCCGCCTTCAGCCGCTCTACCATCCGCAGGACGCTCTCGAAGGTGTCCAGCCCCTCGGCGCAGCCGATACGGTCATTGCCAGGCATGGTGTTGAAGAGAATGGCGATCTTCTTCTCCCCCTGGGGCATTCGCCGCAGCTTGGCCCAGTTGGCCGCCAGGCGGCAGGCCCGGTCCACCCGGTCCGGGATGGGCACGAACACCCGCCGCTCCACGCCGTCCTCCTCCAGGGTCTCCTGGGCGGCGATGGGCACGGAGAGGATCTGGCCGTCCAGCTCCGGCTGGAACACGCCGGTGGAGAGGGACATGCTGTCCATGCCCTGGGGCAGCTTCTCATAGTTCGCCAGGGTATAGCGGGTGACCAGGCACTGGATGGCGGGCACGTCCCAAGCGGAGAAGATGCTCTCTGTCATCTTCTTCCGCCCGTCTCCCGGCCAGCCCATGTGGGTCAGGGAGAAGCCGGTGAGGACCATGATCACGTCCGGCAGGGGTTTCCCCTCCCAGGTAAAGTACCGTTCCATGGCGTGGCGGACGCCCCGCTTGTCGTCCTCATCGTTGGCCATGCGGGTGAAGAGGGGCAGGGCTGTGACGCCCAGCTCCTCCAGCTTTCCCAGCACCGCGTCGATGTGGCGGGTGTTGCCATTGACGATCTGGCTCTGATGGAGCAGCAGTCCCGCCACGGGGCGGTCTTCCGCCGCGGCTTTTGCCCGGAGGGCGGCGCTTTCCGCCTTCGTCAGCACTCCGCCGGGGCGGTAAAACCCCTCCTCCGCCGGCGGCCGGGGCGGCGGCACCGCGCAGTCCGCGCCAAAGCGGGTGCGGGCGATGTGCAGCAGCATGGCAGCAAAGTTTTCCTCGTCCGCCAGCCGGAAATACTTTCGGATATCCTGATACTCCGCTGCCGTGAGGCCGGAGGACGGCAGCAGCTCCGCCATCTCCTCCGGCAGGGAGGACTCAAAGTACACCGGCATCCGGTTCGAGATCCTTTTCCACACGCCGGGGAAGTCCGGCAGGGCCTGGGCCCCGCCGTGGAAGTAGATGATGGCGAAATCACAGCGCTCCGCCGCGTCCAGCATGGCCTGGACCTTCTCCTCGTGGGCACAGAGCTCCCAGAGGGACCAGCAGCTGCCCTCCATGAGCCCGGAGCAGGTCTCTCCCAGCCGCCGCAGAGCCCGGCGCATATTCCACAGCCGGTCCTCGGTGGCGATAAGGCATAGAAATCGGATCATGGTTCTCCTCCTGTCTCTTCCCGCAAAACGCGGTGCATGGCGCAGATCAGCGGATCGTTCTCCCCGCTCCGGCCCATACGTCCGGCGGGACACCCGCCGCGGCAGAGGGCAAAATCATCGCACTGCCGGCAGCGCTCCGGCGCGGGCAGTCCGTGGATCGTCCTGGGTCCCCCGGGCAGCCCATCCCGGAGATTCCCCAGCAAACAGCCCTTCAGCCCCACCAGGGAGGAGCAGGGCCAGCAGTTCCCGTCCGGGTCCACCGCCAGGGATAACGCGGTCTGCGCGTAGCAATACACGCCGCCGCAGTCTCCGGAAGCCCGGCGCCGCTTCAACCGTTCCAGCTCCCGGAAGCGGAAGGGGATGCCGGCAGCGTGGAGCTGCTCGGTCCTTCGGGCCAGGGCTCGGAGGCCTGCCGTCAAATCTTCTTCCCCTGGGGAGAGATCCTCCCCCGCTCCTCGGCCCAGGGGCCGGAACAGGTCCAGCCCCACGCCGGTGACGTTTCCCAGCCACAATGCCAGATCCGGCAACTGTCCCAGCCGGGAGGCGTTGGCGCGGGTGACCACCACGGTGAGGTTGCACCGGCGGCCCAGCTTTCCCCAGTTCCGGACTCCCTGGACGGCGGCGTCAAAGGCGGGAGACCCGTCTGGAAAGACCCGCGATCCGTTGGCCGCGCCCACGCCGTCCAGGCTGACGCCCAGGGCGCAGTCCATAGCCGCCAGACGGCGGCAGACGTCCGGCGTCAGCAGCGTCCCGTTGGTCTGGACGGCCAACCGGAGGCGGCGGCCTGTGCGGCGGCCATAGGCGTACACCGCCTCCATCGTCTCCAGGCGCAGCAGGGGTTCTCCGCCGGTGAACTGGATACGGAGGCTTTCGCCCTCCGAACAGCTAAGGGACACTGCCTGAATGGCCAGCGCTTCGCTCATATCCGCCGCCCGGCAGCCGCTCCCGGCGGCGTAGCAATAGGCGCAACGAAGGTTGCACCGCTCTGTGACCCGAAGGACCAGGGATTTTATTTTTTCCATTTCTTGATCAGCTCGTCTGTCTCCTTCAGCCGTTCCGCCCAGGCGTCCACCCCGTCGTGGGTCACGATCTCCACGTTTCCGGCCTGGATGTCCCCCTCGCCGGTGACGCCGTCCTCCAGGTCGCCCTCGGCCTGGAGATAGGCCCGGCGCAGTCTGCTGAGCACCGCTGGGTCGCCGTTCCACTTGCCCCGGCTGTCCAGCTCCAGGAACCGGCGCCCCGACTCCTCCAGCGCGTAGGGGTTCACCTCCCGGAACCAGCGGCGCATCTCTTCGTCCAGCAGGTACCGTTCCGCCACCTTGTCCAGCGTGGCGGCGGGGATATTTTCACACACGCACTGGGTGTCAAAAAGATTTTGAATCCGGTCCATCAGGTCCGCCGCGCCCTGGTAGCCCTCGGCCATCCGCTGCTCCCGCCACACATCGTTGAGAAGCGTGTCCTCGATGGCCCTGGCCACATGATCCGCCATGGGCACCACCCGGACGGTCCCGGCCCCGGCGCTCTCGCCCATGTACTGCCGGATGACCCGTTTGCTGCCCAGGGCCTTGGCCGCCAGCCGGAACCCGCCCTGGACCCGGGCGCTGTAGCTGCTGGCGATGGCGTCGGCACGCCGGGAGGAGGTGATGTCGCTGGTGGCGTCCACCTGCCGCACGTTGGCGGCAAAGGCGCCGGGGGCGCGAACGCCCTGCTTGTCCTCCCCGTAGAGGTAGGAGGAGCTGTCGATAAAATAGCGGGCCAAGTCCTCCTCTCCCTTCCAGGCGCTGGCCTTCAGAGCCAGGCCCACGGCGGAGGTGTAGGTCCCCGGCCGGCCGCCGAAAATGCGGCCTGTGGCGTCCTCCCCCTCCCGGGCGATGGCGTCGCTGTTGGCCCGGACCCGGTTCTGCTCCTCCGGCTCGTCCTGCTCGGCCGCCAGCCGCACCGCCCGGTCCATCAGCGTCAGCACATCCGGCCACGCGTCCCGCATGACCGACGAAATACGAGCAGTAACATCCACCCTGGGCCGCCCCAGCTCCGCCAGGGGCACACAGGTAAGGCCGTCCACTCGCCCGGCGCTGCTCCACACCGGACGCACGCCCATGAGGGCCAGAAACTGCCCCAGCTGCTCCCCGCCGGTGCGGGTCACGTCCAGGGAGGTCATGTTCAT
>CANRHF010000187.1 GCA_947630345.1 uncultured Oscillospiraceae bacterium
CGCCACCGGGCTGCGACAAATATAATTTAGCATAAGAAAACACTTTTTTCAAGGAAAAACCTAAACAATCGTTCGGGAAAAAGTTTGGTTTTCAGACAAAAACCACGGAAATTCTACAAGAAACGTCGAAAAATGTCGAAAAGTAGGGAGAACCGGAAAAATCAAACCGGGCCAGTTGACGAAACCTCGCCGCTGTTGTAGAATAGGTACGTCTTTTTGAAAGGAGCGATTCGCTATGAACGACGTATGGAATTTGGAACCGATTTACCATGGCTTTGACGACCCCGCTTTCGCCCAGGACTATGAAACCGCCAAGGCTTTGATCACCCAGTTCGCCGCCTTTGCGGAGAGCCTGCCGGAGCGGGCGCCTGCCCAGGCCCTTCGGGAGGGGGTGGCCCTGGAGGAGAAGATCTCCGCCGTGGTGGGGAAAATGGCGGGCTATGCCTCTCTGCGCCAGTCCGCTAACACCAAGGATCCGGAGGCCGGTTCTCAGATGGGCCGGATCATGCAGCTGTTCAGCGGCTTGGCGGGCCCCCGGGCCGCCTACCAGGACTGGGCTGGAAAGCTGCCCGATCTGATGGATATTGTGCGCAATGATCCGGAGCTGAAGGACTATGCCTACCGCTTTTCCAATCTGGCGGAGAACAGCGCCTATCTGCTGCCCGGTCGGGGCGAGGAGATCGCCGCCAAGCTGGGCATGTCCGGCGGGGACGCCTGGAGCGACCTGCAGCAGTATCTGACCAGCACTGTGCCGGTGACCTACCGGGGGAAGCGGACCAACCTCTCCGCCATTCGGAACCTGGCCTACGATCCGGATCCACAGGTGCGGAAGGACGCCTATGAGGCGGAGATCGCCTGCTATGAGCGGATTGCCGACCCGGTGGCCTATGCCCTGAACTCCATCAAGCTGGAAACCATCTCCGACTGCCAGCTCCGGGGCTACGCCTCCCCCCTGGAGCGGACCTTAAAGCATGCCCATATGAAGCGGGAGACCCTGGACGCCATGTTCTCCGCCATCGACGAGTACCTGCCCAAATTCTGGCAGTACCTGAAGACCAAGGCCAAGGCCCTGGGTCACGAAAACGGTCTGCCCTGGTACGATCTGTTCGCCCCCGTGGGCGCCGCCTCCACCACCTTTACCGCTCAGGACGCCCGGGACTATCTGGTGAATCTCTTCGCCGGATTTGACCGGGAACTGTCCGACATGGTGGCCCGGGCCTTCGACAACGCCTGGATCGACTTCTATCCCCGGGACGGCAAGGCCGGCGGGGCCTTCTGCGCCAGCGTGGAGTGTCTGGGGGAGAGCCGGATCCTGACCAATTTCGACGGGATGTTCACCGACGTGGTCACATTGGCCCACGAGCTGGGCCACGCCTTCCACAACCAGTGCATCCGGGACCACCGGCCCATGAACCACGGCTACTCCATGCCTGTGGCGGAGACCGCCTCCACCTTCAACGAGTGCGTGGTCATGGCCTCCGCGATCCAGGCGGCCAAGGACGACGCGGAGAAGCTGAACCTGATCGAGTCCCAGCTCCAGGACGCCACCCAGGTGATCTGCGACATCTATTCCCGCTACCGCTTTGAGACCATGGTGTTCGAGAACCGGGAGGAGCGGTTTATGCACGCCCCCACCCTCTGCGATTTTATGTTAACCGCTCAGAAGCAGTCCTACGGCGACGGCCTGGATCCCAGCTGCCTGCACCCCTATATGTGGGTGTGCAAGAGCCACTACTACGGCCCCACCTTCTACAACTTCCCCTATGCCTTCGGCGCGCTGTTCGCCCGGGGCCTGTATGCCCAGTACGAAATGGAGGGCGCCGCCTTCGTGCCCAAGTACAAGCGGCTGCTCCACACCACCCCCATAGCCTCCGTGGAGGACGCCGCACAGGTGGCCGGCATCGATCTGACAGACGGGCGCTTTTGGCGGGGCGCTCTGGATACCATCGCGGAGCAGATTGACCTGTTCTGCGCACTGGTGGAGGGCGGCCGTGGATAAGAGAACTGTTGGTCTGCTGAATTACCTGGGCGCTGCCCACAGCGCCTATCACGCCATCGATCTTCTGGTCCGGGAGCT
The DNA here is from genome assembly GCA_947630345.1 of uncultured Oscillospiraceae bacterium. Taxonomy (GTDB): domain Bacteria; phylum Bacillota; class Clostridia; order Oscillospirales; family Oscillospiraceae; genus Faecousia. Next base: position 2,078 of record CANRHF010000187.1, read on the forward strand.
GACCCAGGCGGGCTACACCCGCCTGGCGGAGGAGGAGGACTGGGACATCGTCCCCGGCGGGAAGTATTTCCTGACCCGGAACAGCACCAGCCTTATCGCCTTCCGCACCCCCACCGGAAACCCCAGGGGCTTTCTGATGAGCGCCAGCCACTCCGACCGGCCCACCTTGAAGGTGAAGGAGAACGGGGAGTTGGTGGGCAATTACACCCGCCTTGCCGTGGAAAAATACGGTGGACTGCTGATCGCCCCCTGGCTGGACCGGCCATTGTCCCTGGCGGGCCGGGCCCTGATCCAGACCCCCGAGGGCATTGTGGGTCGGCTGGTGGACATCGACCGGGATCTGCTGCTGATTCCCAACGTGGCGATCCACATGAACCGGAAGGCCAACGACGGCTATGTTTGGAACTTGGCGGTGGACACCCCGCCCCTGATGGGGAACAAGAGTACCGCCGGCGCCTTCCAGCGACTGCTGGAGGAAACCGCCGGCGGCCCGGTGCTGGGCCACGATCTGTACCTCTACGTCCGTCAGAAGCCCACGGTCTGGGGCATGGAGGAGGAGTTCATCTCTTCCCAGGCCCTGGACGACTTGGAGTGCGCCTGGTGCTGCACCCAGGGCTTCCTGAACGCGGCGGACAGCGGCAGTGTGCCGGTGCTTTGCGTCTTCGATAGCGAGGAGGTGGGCTCCTGCACCGCCCAGGGCGCGGATTCCGAGCTGCTGGAGGGCACCCTGGAGCGAATCAGCAAGGGCCTGGGGGTCAATCCCCGGCGGATGCTGGCCCAGTCCTTCATGGTCTCGGCGGACAACGCCCACGCCGTCCATCCCAACCACCCGGAGTACGCCGATCCGGCTAACGCGCCGGTACTCAATGGCGGCATTGTGCTGAAATTCAACGCCGGCCAGCGCTACACCACCGACGGCCTCTCCGCCGCCATTTTCCGGAAGGTCTGCCATATGGCGGACGTGCCCACCCAGACCTACTATAACCGCCCGGATATCTCCGGCGGCTACACCCTGGGCCGGATCTCTCTGAACCACGTCAGCGTGGCCACGGCGGACATCGGCCTGCCCCAGCTGGCCATGCACTCCTGCTACGAGACCGCCGGGGTGAAGGACGCGCTGTACCTGGAGGAGGCCATGGCGAAGTATTACTCCTGCACCATGGGCTTCTGGGACAGCTGCATCTCCCTGGGATGAGCAAATTGCCCAAATTATATGCAAATACATTCACTTTTTCGACACTTGCGCTAAATCCCTTCCTATGATATAATGAGCCTATCTCGGTGGAGTATGCCTACTCCACATAATAGGCACATTCCGCCAAAAAAGGAGGAATATAAAAATACCGCTTGACTCGCGGTGCGGCAGTGTGGAGACCTGCCGTAATGCAGTGCCGCTTTATTCATCGGCGGCTGCGAGAGCGTACATTGAGGATTCAGTACGTTCAGAGTCGGAAAGTATGGCAACATTGACCCTGAAGAACATCAAGAAGATCTACCCGTTCAGCGGCGACGACACCAAGAAGAAGAAAAAGAAGAAGGGCGACGAGCCGGAGGAGAA
>CANRHF010000188.1 GCA_947630345.1 uncultured Oscillospiraceae bacterium
GACAAGGAGGACCTGGCCAGCTATGACGACACCGGCGTGAAGGTGAGCGGCGGCGGCTATGTTCTGGAGGCCGGCGAATATACCCTCTCCATCCGTGCCGACTCCCACACCGTGCTGGATGAGACCGCTTTCACCGTGACCGCCGACGTGATCTACGGCGAGGGCAACCTGCACAACGGCGACCTGGAAGCCGCCCACAACCGGTTTGACTTTGCCCGGGGCAACGTCACTTATCTGAGCCGGGCCGACGGTTTTGCCAACTACGACCAGGCCACCGCGGCCCCTGTCGATTTGACTCTTCACACCGAGATCCACGCCAACGGCTCCTGGGATCCCGAGGACTACAACGATCCCAACGACGCCGTTCCCACCACCGGCGCCTCCGGCAGCCTCAAGCTGGGCGACCTGCGGGGCGCGGATTACGACGATCCCCGGTGGGAAGAGCTGCTGGACCAGGTCACTGTGGAAGAGATGGTGAATCTGATCGCCTACGGCGGCCATCAGACGGCGGCGGTGGCCTCCGTGGATAAGGTCCGCACCCTGGATACCGACGGCCCTGCCGGCCTCAGCTCCCCCACTTTGAACCTGTTCGGTACTGGTTACTGCTGCAACATGATCATCTCCCAGACTTGGAACCGCCAGATGGCCTACGACGCGGCCGCCGGAATCGCCCGCGAATTCTATGAGTCCGGCGTGATGGGCTGGTACGCCCCCTCCATGAATACCCACCGCTCTGCCTTTGCTGGCCGGAACTTTGAGTATTACTCCGAGGACGGCTATCTGTCCGGCGAACTGGCCCGGGAGCAGGTGCTGGCCTGCGAAAGCGTGGGCGTGTACCCCTACATCAAGCACTTTGCCCTGAACGATCAGGAGACCAATCGAAACGGCATGCTGTGTACCTGGACCACCGAGCAGGCCATGCGGGAAATCTACCTGAAGCCCTTTGAGGAGGCTGTCAAGGCCGCCTCTCCCGGCAAGCTCGCCATTATGAGCTCCTATAACTACATCGGCTCTGTCTGGTCCGGCGCCTGCCCGCAGCTCCAGAAAGAGGTCCTGCGGGGCGAATGGGGCTTCAAGGGCATGGTATTGTCCGACTACTTCGGCAACTATGGTTATATGGACGCCGACCGGGCGATCCGGGGCGGCACCGACATCATGCTGGGCACCACCGGCAACGACGCCATTCTGACCGATACCACCAGCGGAACCTCCCTCCAGGCCATGCGTCAGGCCACCAAAGACGTGTTCTACACCACGGTGAACAGCGCCGCCTATGAGAATTATGTTTCCGGCGCCATCCCCACCTGGCAGATGACCACCTATATCATCGAGGACGTGGTGGCCGCGCTGGCGGTGGCTGCCGAGGTCCTGTTGGTATACGGCTACCTGAAAAAGAAAAAGACTGCCTAACCGAAATTGCGCTGCATTTACGCGGTTTTCTCCTTCTCTCTAAAAGGCGGAGGCCGGGTCCGAAAGGGCCCGGCCTCTGCCGTTCTTTCTTGTCTAAGTTTCTCTCAGACTATAGAGATGGAATGAGCTCCCTACAGATAGAAGGTGACCGGCCTTAATAGACTAGTCACCTTCACAATAAACATATCTCTTTATTTGGAATACTTTTTGAAATTCTCCGCCTGTTCAAGAACCTCTTCATCTATCTCAAAACGCTCACATAGGCCGAGAGGCTTCTATGCCGGCACTGCCGCATGGCAAGTTCCCGCATGAGATCCTTTACCGCGATTTTTTCCGGGCAGCAGGCGGTGCAGGCGCCGCACTCGATGTAATCCTCCGGCCCTGTGAAATCCGAAAACGGTTTTATCTCGCCCTTGATGATCGCTGGAATGTCGATGCCTGCGGGACACGCCGCTTTGCATCTGCCGCAGTTTGTGCAGGCCCGTTTTGCTCCTGCAACAGGAATAATCGAATTCAAATGTCTGCCCATCGTTTGAATATTCTCTTATTTCAACCCGATTTTCTTTACCCATTTTTCAAGGTCTTTATCGCAGGTCGCGGCGTTGTCGCCATTGATGGCAAGCCCCTCGGTGATTTTCGCGCCGGGGCAAAGCCGCGCGATGTCCCGCAGAGAACCCGAAAAGCCGCTGCCGCCGTGAGTGATGAGCGGGCAGATGGTCTTGCCCGAAAAATCGTAGCTCTCCAGGAACGTGAACACCGCCATGGGCATGGTCGTCCACCAGTTGGGGAAGGCCAGGATGACCGTATCGTATTCGTCCATGTTTTCCACCCGGGCCGTCAGCTCCGGGCGGGCATTCCGCTCATATTCCCGTTTGGCGATCTCGATTTTCTTCATGTGATCGTCAGGGTATTTGCGCACCGTGTCGATATAGAACAGGTCGCTGGGAAGCATCCCGTGGAGCTTTTTCGCCACCACCTCGGTATTGCCCACCGGCAGGTTCCGAATACCGCCGTGGGAGTAATTCTGCCCCGCGTGGGAAAAATACGCGATCAATATTTTAGCCATTTTCATTTCCCCCTATCTGACGCGAAGATTGAACCGGCCGCTTTTCAAAGACGCAATCACGCCGCCGTCAATCAAAAGGTCTGTTCCCGTGATAAATCCGGCGTCCGGCCCTAAGAGGAACTCGCCTGCCGCCGCAATCTCGTCCGAGGTCCCGGCGCGGCGCACGGCGGAGCAGTCAATCATGTTCTGATAGGTGTTGCCCGGCGCGTTGAACTCATCATAGGCCAGCGGCGTCACGATGATACCGGGGCTGATGGTGTTGATCCGGGCCCCCCGATCCGCCCAGGTGGCGGCCGCCGCCGTGCGAACACGGAGCTGGTTCACCCGCTTGGAAACGATGTAGGCCGCGCCGGAATTGGGCGTCTTGGAGCCGTCAAGGCAAGGAAGCGAGGCAAGCTGGGCTGTCGGCGTCATGGCGAGGGCTTCCTCGTCCTGGTTGGTGAGCGCGTGGGGCATATACCCGGTCTGACTGGAAACAATGAGGCCCGCGCCGCCCCGGGCCATCACTTCGCCAAAAGCGTCAATGGCGCAGGAGGTGCCGATCAGGTCCAGCTTGATGATATGTTCAGGGCTGGCCTGACTGGGGGACGCGCCAGCCGTATGGATATAGTACATGACCGGGCCCATCGATGCCGCCTTTGCCGCGAAAGCCCGGATGGACTGCTCCTCACAGGCGTCTACAATTTGCGTCTCTACATCGTACCCGCTGTAGGTAAACTCCCGGGAAACCCGCTCCAGCGCCTTTTCGCTGATGTCACCCAGCAAAATCTTTTTTCCCGCGGCAATGCGGCGGACGATGGCCGTTCCCATGCTGCCCGCGCCCAAAAGGACAACAACTTCTTTGTTTTCATTTCTGTCGAGAATCATCGAAAATACCTCCTGATTTTATGGCAAGGCGCTTTTGCACTTGCGCCTTTTATTACTCACAAGTCCATTATATTGCTTTCCCTCAAAGCAAACAACAACAATTTCGCTTCAAAAGAGGTTTACGCCACACTTCCTGCTGAAATGTGGCGTAATGAACAGTATAAAGCATCATTAAGACTTCACTCTACAACAATCATACCCTCATCTGCCTCCGGAGGCTCAAATAACCGGTTCGCCCTTTCCAGAATTTCTTCATTCAGATAGAAAGACGATCCATCGTCGCG
>CANRHF010000189.1 GCA_947630345.1 uncultured Oscillospiraceae bacterium
ACCGCCGCCACCAGAAGCACCCCGGCGAAATACACCCCGCAGCTGACCAGATTCCAGAGGCATTTGGACAGGAACCATCCCCGCCGGGACCCGCAGCGGATCAGCACCTGCTGGCCCGAAGCGGTCAGGTCGTTAAGCAGGTAGTCCAAATTCACCAGCAGCGCGCCACCCATGACCGCCAGAAATTCTAGGGGAAGGTGGTCGGTCACCGGCGGCACCGCCCCCGCGAAAAGGTGAAATACCCAGTCCATCCAGGTGATCCCCGGCGTCTCCCCCGCGACTCCCAAAAAGGGCACGCAGGCCAGGGCAAAGATGAGCGTCATCAAGAGATATCGCTTCCGGCGCAGGCCGCACCGAAGGTCATGGGAAAACAGTTTAAGAAAATTCACGTCTTGTCACCTGCCAATAGCCGATTACGGAGCCCAGCAGCGCGATAACGCCCATCACGCCGAAAATCGCCCAGCCTGGATTGAAATAGTCGGGGGCCGCCTGAATGAGCAGGAGGGGCGAGAGCAGCGGAAGACTGCCAAAACTCTGCAGGATCTGGAAATAAATCATATTCCAGACGTAGTAGAAAAGATAGGGAAACAGAATGACGAACACCTGGAATCGGGGCAGCGTCCCCACCGCCAGGCACAGCGTCCCCGTCACCCCGCCCCACAGGAACGCCAAGCCGCAGAAGGCCAGGCAGAACAGCCAGGGATTGCGGAAGTACAGCATGGATAGAAAATGTCCATTGAATACCGGCGGCAAGCCCGCAATGCTCGGCATCTCCACCGGGCAGATCAGGGCGTTGACCAGCAGATCAAACAGCGCCGTCCCGCCGACCACGGCCCCGCCGCTCAGGAAAACGGCGGCATATTTTGCCCGGAAGTACGCCTTTTTCCCCATGCGGGTCACGATCTGGTCATAGACGCCGCTCCGCCGATCCTTCAGATAGGACCAGCCGTAGGGCAGGGCCGCCAAAATGGGCCAGTAAAAATCAAAGGCCAGCGCGCCCAAGCTGAAGTAAATCAGCAGCCAGAGCATAAACAACGAAAAGCCCCCGTGTCCGCCGACAAACCGTTCCGGGTCTTCCCGCAAAAGCCGCAGGGTGCTTTCGGTCAGCTCCGCCACCGTGCCGTAGTTTTGCAGGATGTTGGCGGCGGACATCAGCAGCCCCGCCGCCAGGGCCAGCAGGAACATTTTGTTGTGGAACGCCTTCCACAGCTCGCTTTTCAGGCTCCCCCTCATTTTTCTCCCTCCAGTCCCAGGTCCACCAGGTAGACCTGCCCCGGTGTGTATTCCTCATCGTTTAGCAGCGCCCCGCCGATCCGGGCACACAGGCCGGAAAGGTCTCTCGGCGTCCCGTCGCTCCGGTTGCTCACCAGAAAGCCCAACGTGAAGGACCGCTTCTGCCCCGGCTCCAGGCGGTAGCAGAAGATCGTCTCCGGACTCTCCCCGGGGGCGCTGAAATAGCCCAGGTGCCATTCCTGATAGACGCCCTGATCCTGTTCCAGGCTCCAGCCCTGGTTGGCGGTGTTGGGCAAGCGCCGGCCCCGGTCCACCACCGTCAGCAGCGCGTCCGCCCGGAACAGATAGGGATCGTCAAATTCCCCACCGCCCCGGCCCTGGGCGTCGGCGTCCTTTTTGGTCCGGGCCACGGCGTCGAAGCTCTCCACCGTCACGTCCACCAGCACCACCGTCAGCTCCGGGACGAAGCCCCCGTCCGATAGGAGGAAGGACGGATACCGGTCGGATCGGTATTTGTAGATCTGTTCGGCCCCGGTTTCGTTATAGAGGGGGACAGCCTCGCTCCCAAAGCCCGCTGGGTTGGGAAGGTCAGAAACATTTTCTACGATCCGCACCCCAGTGACGGTATATTCCAGCCGCCCGGACAGGAGAGTTGGGTCTGTCTCCGGGGTAATGGAAAAGGCCATTGTTCCCGCCTGGTCTTGGGCGGTCCCCTCCGTGGGGTTCCCGTCTGTGGAGTCCGGAGCGCCCTGGGAACTCTGGGGCGGGGCGCTTTCCCCGGCGGCAGAGGTGGTTTCTTCGCCGCCGGAGAGGGTAAGCAACCGATCCGGGACCTCCCGCCGGCAGCCAAGGGCTGAAGCCGCCAGGCACAGCGTCAGGAACAGCAAAAGCATTTTCTTCATCATTTTTTGATCCCTTCCTTGTATTATAGAGTAGTAGTTTTTAGTGACCCTCTCCAAGGTCATGTGCTACACTGTAAGGGATGCTGTGGATTGGTTCATTCCTCCTACCGCGAGACGGTTCACGAAAGGCTCCGACCACGGCCCCTTGCAGTTTTGTTAATCAGTTAGATACCGCCAGACGGTTGATGTAGAACAAGGTTACAAGGCAAGGTGTTTGTGGATACAGCATCAAATCTATCATCTGGAGGTTCTCTTATGGTTTGTATCGGTATCGATGTGGCAAAGGACAAGCATGACTGTTTCATCCTGTCCTCGGAAGGTGAAGTACTGGCAGACGTGTTCACCATCCCCAACAGCATGGAGGGATTTCAAATCCTTCTGGAAAAGATCCGTGGCTGCGTTTCTCCCCAAGACAGCATAAAAGTAGGACTTGAAGCGACCGGGCATTACAGCTATAACCTCTTGGGGTTCCTTCTTGACCGCGGCCTGCCAACCTACGTCTTGAATCCCCTGCACACCAATCTGTATCGGAAAAGTCTTTCCTTACGGAAGACCAAGACCGACCGGGTAGATGCGCGTACCATTGCGGCTATGCTGTTGTCCGATGTGAGCCTCAAGCCCTACACAAACACAGTATACCACAACGAGGAGCTAAAGTCACTAACAAGATACAGATTTGATAAAGTTAAAGAGCGAGCAAAACTCAAAATATCTGTTTCCAGACTGGTCTGCATCCTGTTCCCGGAGCTGGAAAAGCTGGTTCCTTCCCTCCACATGAAATCCGTGTATGCCCTTCTGGAAGAATTTCCAGGCGCCAAGCAGATTGCCGCAGCCAATCTTACCCGATTGAAGTTTCTGCTGGCTGACGCGTCCAAGGGCCACTATGGACGGGAAACTGCGGTAACCATCCGAGACGCCGCCAGAGCCTCTATTGGCTCTTTTATGCCCGCAAAGTCTCTCGAGCTTCGGCATACCATCCGTCTCATCCGGGAATTGGACGCTGAGATTGAGGACATTGAAAGATCCATCCAGTCCCTGATGGATGAACTGCAATCTCCTATTACCACCATTCCGGGAATCGGGTTCCGCATGGCCGCCATGATCCTGGCCGAGGTTGGCGACTTCTCTCGCTTTGATTCCCCGGACAAGATTTTGGCTTATGCCGGTTTGTCACCCTCTACCTACCAATCCGGGCAGCTCAACAACTGCTATGCCCACATGGAAAAACGTGGCTCCAGATACCTGCGCTACGCCCTCTACAATGCCACAAAGTACGTCTGCCATTGGGACCCGACTTTTGCGGCCTACCTTGCTAAGAAGCGAGCGGAGGGCAAGCATTACAATGTTGCCATCTCCCATGCCGCCAAAAAGTTGGTGCGGCTCATCTATGCCATGGAAAAATCCGGACTGCC
>CANRHF010000190.1 GCA_947630345.1 uncultured Oscillospiraceae bacterium
GGGTGATCAGGGCCCGCAGCCGCAGCGTTCGACCCATCAGCCATGCGGAGACCCGGGCCGAAAACGCCCCCGGCGGGCCCTGCCGGGTCCGATGCTCCAGAGCGCCTGCCCGGGTGAAAACGCTGTCGGGAAAATGGGCCGCGATGAGGTTTTCTCGGGACGCCGGGGCGGCGAAAAAGGTCTGCTTCTCCACCGGCGGAAGGCCCAGAGGATTGACAAAGTCATTTTCCGAGGCAAACCGGGTGATCCTCTTCAGACGCTCCTGAAAATCAGGGACCTCCTGCCGCAGCTGCGCCAGGGCTTCCGGAGAAAAGCCCTGGGCGTCATATCCCAGCGCCGTTACCGGCTTGCTGGCACGGAGCGCGGCAAAAAACGCCTTGTTCCCGCCCTGGGAGTGCCCCGACGCCACCAGCGTTGCCCCGGGATGAAGGGCCGCGGCCCGTTCCAGATAGTTCAGCGCCTCCGCCTGCCGCTGGGAGGCGTAGTCACCGGAACGGGTGACCGTGCTGGCGACGGCCCCCTGACCATCGTAGGTGTGATAGGTATTGGTCTGAGGCAGGCCGGACAGGCCCACGCCATTGTCCAGCCACTCATTATTCCGGGTACCCTGATAGACCAGGTGCACCGTCCTGTCGGGGGCCAAAATGGTGCAGGCGTAGACCGGTTCAAGGACGACCTCCTCTAAAATGGAGGCTGCCGCCTCCCTTTCCGGCCCCTCCAGAGCGGCGGACAACGCGTCCAGCATTCTGGATTCCATGGCGGACCAGCTCTTGGGCCGGAACCGCCGGGCGCGCTTCAGCATCCGGACGGCGTCGGCCAGATCGATCCCTCTTGCCCCGCCGTCCAGCCGGCCCATGAGGTAGGTGAAGGTGTCGTAGAGCGCTTCAACTGCCAGCCGATTCATCTTTTTCGCTCCATTTCAGCAGTGCAAGAGAATAGTCGTCTTCCAGCTCCATGCGGCCTCGCAGCAGCGGGCGAAGGGGCACAGACGCGGCGGAATCCCCCGCCGGCAGATAAAATAGATCGATATCTGCCAGAAAGCGGGCCTTTTCCATGGCGTCTCGGAGGGCCTGGGCGTCCGTGTTCCGCCGGGCGGGGTCCGCGTGGGTATAGACGGCGCAGTAGACCGCCGAATCCCGGCTGGCGATGTAACTGGAAAAGGAAGTGTCCGCCGGCGGGCTTTCGGTCACGTCCCGGTTCGGCACGTTCACCACCGACACCGGGCCGTAGATGGGCTCCGCCAGCTTGGCCAGAGCCTCCTGGGTCTGCGCCCGGTATTGGACTGCCAGGAAGTTATCCGCCATGGACCCGTCGGGAAACGCCCGCACCGTGACGGTTGCCCCGCCCAGCTTGGAGGCGGAGAACAGCGCTTCCTGGTACTTGGCGTACATGGTTTCGGTCCTCCACGCCTGGAGGGAAAATTGGCCGCCGTACTTTTTTTCACAATTCCGCTTTAGCGCGTCCGGGGTCATAGCCAGCGCTCCTTTCATCGTTCGTCAAGAAAAGTATATCCTGTCCCGGCGCTCCTGTCAAGACCGCAGGTACAAAAGTCCGCCCGCTCTTGACTTTCCGCCGGTTTCCTCTTATAATACAGTTGACCGGAAAACAATCGGCTGCTTTTTGCCGGAGAAGGCGGTCACCATATTGGAAAGGAGCAAAACAATGGCAGAGGAAATGCGTTCGTCGGAGATCCAGCAGGCGGTGGAGCTTGCCGCCAAGACCTACGGCGCGGTGGGCGTGCAGGCCACGGTGATTCGGGGCGGCGTCACAGGGGAGACTTATGTCTATGGCTGGGCCACCAAGGGTACCGACCCCATGACCCCGAACCACAAGTTCCGGACCGCGTCCATCACCAAGATCGCAACCGGGATCGCGGCCATGCTCCTACAGGAGCAGGGCATTCTGCGTTTGGAGGACCCGGTGGCGAATTACTGGGGGGATCAGGTGGAAAATCCCAACCATCCCAGTATTCCCATCACGATCCAGAGCTGCCTGACCCACACCTCCTCGATCAGGACCTTCCTGCCCGGCAGTTCCCTGTCCTATGTGGATATGGCGGACCAGCTCCGCAAGCCGGAAAGCTACACCACGGCGGTTCCGGGGGAGCCCACGGCCTGGGTTTACAATAACTATGTCTTCGCCCTGTTGGGCCTGGCCTTTGAGCGGGCGGCCCATCTGGAATTGGACGTCATTCTGAATCGAGGGATCTGGAACAAGCTGGGCGTGGACGTGGCGCTGGAAGCCGGCGAGCTGCGGGACCGGAGGAATATTGTCACCCTCTACCGCGCGGACGGCAGGGTGGGACTCTCTGTGGCCGCCCAGGTCGCCGGCCGCCGCCCGAAATTTCCGGGGGTGGACGGCTCCCACTATATGGGCGGATTGACCGCTTCCTCGGAGGACATGGCCCGGATGGCCGCCATGCTGATCAATCGGGGCACCTTCGGAAGCCAGCGGATCCTGAGCCCGGAGTCTGTGGCCATGATGCAGCAGATCCAGTTCCAGGTCAACAATATGTTCTGGCAGGCCCAGCCTTTGGACTATCAGGAGGGGATGTTCAGCCGCCCGGAGATTTACTATCACACCGGCAATGCCTACGGGGCGTTCAATCTGCTGTCCTACGATCCTGCCAGCGGCGACGGGATGGTGGTGCTGACCTCCGGCGCGAAGGGCACACAGGATCTTTTTGGGATCTACAGGGTCTGCTCCGATATCTGCCAGGTCGCCTATGATGTCATGCGCCGGTAAGGCGCTCCCGCCGCTGGAAGCGGTGGGAAGAAGATAAAACACGGCGCTTCCGTTCGCCCCGCAAAGGGCGAACGGAAGCGCACTGTTTTTAAGATTTTCAGGCAAAAGGGGCAGACGCCTTTCGCCGCTGACGTCACAATACCGTCCCGGCAAACTCCCGGGCATCCGGGGTGCCGTTGAGCCGGGCCACCACCTCCGCCTGCTTTTCTGGGGTCATTTCCGGGACCGTGGTGAACAGCAGCAGCAGATCCGGCTGGATCTCCCGGAAAAACAGCAGCGCCTGGACGCAGTCCTCCGTAAGATTTTCAGGCTGGGGGTCCGGCAGCAGGCCGGTCAGATCTCGGCTCAGGCCCCACTGCCAGGTTTCCGGGCGGTACTTGTTTTGCAGGGCCTCCTCCGGATCGGTCTCCGCCATAGCGCTTAAGTGGGCGGAGGTCTCGCCATAAAGGCTCAGCCGCCGGCGGCCCCGGGCGGTGTCCAGGTCCAGGCACATGGCGCACAGGCCCTTCCAATCCTCCGCCGCCTGGACCAGCTTGCCGTAGACCGCCTGCTGGAAGGCAATTCGATCAGGCTCCATCGTGCATTCTCCCGGGCTCAGCCCACCTCGGACATTTCAATGGTCAGCTCTTTCTTGGGGATCAGGAACCGGCGGATGGCGAACAGGCCCGCGATACACAAAACGCTGGTGATGTTGGTAAAGGGGTCCTCGTGGTTGAGAATGACCTGCCGGGCCAGGGCGATGGTGAG
>CANRHF010000191.1 GCA_947630345.1 uncultured Oscillospiraceae bacterium
GGCGCCGCCACCATCGTGGTGTTCCTGGTCATGAACCTGTTCACCTGCATCTGGAACCCCGTGACCACCGCCCTCATCACCAATGAGGCCCTGCGGAACACCGTCAGCTCCATCGTCACCACCGTCGTCACCGGCGGCGTGGCCATGGTCATCATCTTCGCGGTGGATAAGATCATCTTCTCCCCCAACTTCGGCAAGAAGAAGGAATAAGACCGTAAAAAATGGGTAGGGCCGCCGCCCTACCCATTTTTTCTTGACCAATCTACCGGATTTGCTGCCCATTTAAGACCGCCTCTACCAGCTTTTCGTCTTGGTAGCGGAGCTTTAACAGGAAGAAGGGAGCGTCCCGCCACAGCAGGTCCAGGAAAATCTGGTCCCCCTCCCACTTGGGCAGCCGGTCCAGAAATTCCCGGCTGACCCAGGCCAGCTCCCCCTCGTCGCAGTCCGCCAACTGGCCGGTGAAGCCGTCGGCGGTGAACAGGTACATATATTCCCCTTCAATATTGCCGTTTGTCAGGAAGGTGACGATCCCCCGGCACCGCCAGGAGGTCAGAGTCAGCCCCGTCTCCTCCCGCACCTCCCGGAGGAGGCACTCGTCGGGGGACTCGTCCTCCAGGAATTTGCCCCCCACGCCGATCCACTTGTCCTTGTTGATATCGTTTTGTTTCTTGACCCGGTGGAGCATCAGCACCTGATCCCCCTGGGTGATGTAGCACAGCGTGGTATTCAGCATGGCGGTTCCTCCTTAGGTGTTTTCGGCGGGGAAGGTGGGGCGGAAAGGGGCCGCAGCCGCTTTTCCATCCAGGTGACGCTGTGCCAGGCCCCGTCCTTGAAGCCGCAGTCCGGAAACTGGGCCAGAAAGCGGAAGCCCTGGGCGGTGTGGAAGGCCAGGGAGGGGGCGTTGTCCGAGGTGATCAGGGCGTAGAGGACATAGTACCCCTGCCGGATCAGGGCGTCCTCCAGGGCCCGCTCCAGGGCGGCGCCGATGCCCCGGCCCTGGGCCTGAGGGGCCACGTAGAGGGAATTTTCCGCGCACCACCGGTAGGCCGCCCGGGCAAAGGGGGCGCTGCCATAGGCGTAGCCCAGCACCTGGCCGCCTTCCTCCCACACCAGCCAGGGAAACTGCTTGGAACCCTCCTCGAAACGGCGGGTAAATTCCGCCGGGGAGGGAAGCACATATTCAAAGGAGACTGCGGAGCCCTCCACATAGGGCCTGTAGATCTCCAGCATGGCCGGGACATCCCCGGCGCTCGCGGGACGGATCATGGAAAACGCCTCCTAAAAGGGAACACCTCTTTTTTCCAATTATACCCGCAAAAGCGCCAAAGGTCAAGCCGGGCGGGGAAAAGGGAGCGGCCGCAAAATTTTTTTGCAATTTGTCTAAATTAACTCTTTTCTTATGGCATAAAATATGGTATCTTATATATGGAAGGATCGGGCCCGCCCCTGCCGGCGGGACCCATAAATCTAATTGAAGGAGCTGTGACCATGTACTTTCAGAAAAAACGCTGCATCGCGATGCTTCTGGCCGGCGGCCAGGGCAGCCGGCTGAAGGTCCTGACGGAGAACACCGCCAAGCCAGCCGTTCCCTTTGGAGGGAAATATCGGATCATCGACTTCCCCCTGTCCAACTGCGTCAACTCCGGCATTGACACCGTGGGCATCCTGACCCAGTATCAGCCGCTGGAGCTCAATGAATATATCGGCAACGGCCAGCCCTGGGGCCTGAACAAGACCCACTGCTGCGCCCAGGTCCTGCCGCCCTACGCCCGGAGCAAGAAGAGCGAGTGGTATAAGGGCACCGCCAATGCCATCTATCAGAACATCCCCTTCATCGAGCGCTTCGATCCGGAGTATGTGCTGATCCTCTCCGGCGACCACATCTACAAGATGGACTACGCCGCCATGATCAACTTCCACGCCGCCTCCGGGGCGGACTGCACCATCGCCGTCCGGGACGTGCCATTGGAGGAGGCCAGCCGCTTCGGCATCATGAACACCAACCCCGACGGCACCATCTACGAGTTTGAGGAGAAGCCCAAGCAGCCCAAGTCCACCAACGCCTCCATGGGCATCTATGTGTTCAACTGGAAGGTGCTGCGGGAGTTCCTGATGGCTGACGAGGCCGACCCCAATTCCGAGAACGACTTCGGCAAGAACATCATCCCCAACCTTCTGAACTCCGGCCACAAGCTGGTGGCCTACACCTTCGAGGGCTACTGGAAGGACGTGGGCACCATCGACTCTCTGTGGGAAGCCAATATGGAGCTTCTGGGGAAGGACCCGGCCTTCAACATCCGGGGCGGCCCCAACTCCACCATCTACGCCCGGAACAACGCCATGCCCTCCAGCTATATCGACGAGGAAGCCAAGACGGTCAACTGCTTCGTGGCCGAGGGCTCCGAGGTCTACGGCACCGTCCGGCACTCCATCCTCTCCACCGGCTGCTATGTGGGCAAGAACGCCATCGTGGAGGACAGCGTGGTCATGCCCGGCGCGGTGATCGAGTCCGACGCCATTGTGCGCCACGCCATCCTGGGCGAGAACAGCAAGGTCTGCCGGGGCGCGGTGGTCGGCGGCGCCTTCGGGCCCAACGAAAAGAAGAAGATCAGCGTCACCTCCAAGGGCGCTGTGGTAGAAGCCAACGCCGTGCTTCAGCCCGGCGACATGCTGTAAGGGAGGAATACCGCAATGACTGTACTCGGACTCATCTTCGCCAATTCGGAAAATCCCCTGGGCGAGCTGACCAATAAGCGGACCAAGTCCGCCGTGCCCTTCGGCGGCCGGTATCGCCAGATCGACTTTACCCTCTCCAATTTTTCCAACTCCGGCATCCGCCGCATCGGCATCATCTCCCGGAGCAACTACCAGTCCCTGATGGCCCACATCGGCTCCGGCGAGGAGTGGGACCTGGAGCTCCAGGAGGGGGGCCTGGAATTTATCAGCCCCTACTCCATGGGCAACTACGGCGTCAGCGGCAACGTGGAGGCCCTGAATTTCGCCCTGGACTATCTGAAATACGGCGGAAACGAGGACTATATCATCATGGCCGGGGCCAACGTGCTGTGCAACATCAACCTGGCCAAGGTCCTCCAGGCCCACATCGCCAGCGGCAAGGACATCACCATAGTGACCAAGTCCGGCCTGGCCGACGGGGTCAAGAAGCAGGAGCTGGCGGTGAAGCTGGACGAAGACGGCCAGGTGATCGACATGGCCGTGGACTACCCCGCCCCCGCCGACTACGCCATCAGCACCGGCATCTATGTGGTGTCCAAGGAGATCCTCCGGCACCGGGTCCAGGAGGCCGCCGCCCGGAGCCTGTACAATTTCCACCGGGATATCGTCCTCCGGCTCTACCAGGCCGGAGAGATGACGGTGAACGCCTACCAGTTCGGCGGCGTGGCCCTGTACAACACCTCCATCGCCGAGTATTTCCAGAACAGCATGGCCATCCTGGACAAGGATGTGCGCCACGACCT
>CANRHF010000192.1 GCA_947630345.1 uncultured Oscillospiraceae bacterium
CCGTGTGCGCGTTTGGATGCGGACTGTGCGGCCGGTGGGACTTGGGCTGTAAGGATTCTTTGGTGCCGTCATATTGTCTGTTCCAGCGCATCAGCGACGCCTTTGAAATGTGATACCGCCGACAGACAAACCCCACATCCTTCGTTTGCCGGTACAATTCTACAGAATGTACCTTTGTCGTCACTTCATGCGGCAAATACCGCTTGCGTTTCTTGCTCTCCTGTGCTACAATACTCATGGCGATTGAGTCCTTTCGTTAGAGTGTGGTTGTGGTGACTTTATTCTAACAAACTCAATCGCCTTTTTCTAGCTATTCGGTCTCACATCTATTGTAACGCTACACGGGAATGTCTTGATTTTCCAATGGCTCCTTGACACTGATATCTCCCCCTGGTATAATAAAAAATAACCTGTCTTGTTAAGGAGCGATGGACATGGGCTTTTGGGAGTTGCTGCTGCTGGGGGTGGGCCTGAGCATGGACGCCTTCGCGGTATCGGTCTGCAAGGGCCTGGCCATGAAGGGCGCCGGATGGAAGGCGCAGATCACCTGCGGGGCCTGGTTTGGCGGCTTTCAGGCCCTGATGCCCCTGGCGGGGTACTTCCTGGGCAGCCTCTTCGCCCAGGCCATCGCCGCCTTTGACCACTGGGTGGCCTTCGGCCTGCTGGCCCTCATCGGCGGCAATATGCTTCGGGAGGCTTTGAGCCAGGAGGAAGAGGCGGCGGATGGAGACCTGTCCTTCGGGACCATGCTGGTCATGGCGGTGGCCACCAGCATCGACGCACTGGCCGTGGGGATCTCCCTGGCCATGGCGGGGGAGGTCAACATTTTCCTGGCGGTGGCCATCATCGGCCTGACCACCTTCTGCCTGTCCGCCCTGGGGGTGAAGGTGGGCGCGATTTTCGGCAGCAAATACGAAAAAAAGGCGGAGGCCGCCGGCGGCGTCATTTTGATCCTGCTGGGCGTGAAGATCCTCCTGGAGCACTTGGGGGTTTTGTGATGGGGACGGAAAAGCGGCAAAAGAGGCTGTGCGTGACCCTTTTGTGCCTGTGTTTGGCCTTTATCTGGGGCAACTCCCTGCTGCCGGGGGAGATTTCCGGAGCCATCAGCGACTTTGTGAAGGAATTGCTTCTGAAAATTCTGTTTTTCCTGCCGAGTACCGGCGCCTCCGGTGGGGGAGGATTGCTGCGAAAGCTGGCCCATTTTACGGAATTTGCCTGCCTGGGGGCCCTTCTTGCCTGGCTGCATGCCCTTTTGGGGCAGCACCCCCTCTGGGGCCTGGGCTGGGGCTTTTTGGCCGCCTGCGTGGATGAGACCATCCAGCGCTTCGTCCCCGGCCGGGGGCCCAGCTTCTTCGACGTACTCCTCGATACCGGCGGCGTGACCTTAGGTATACTCCTGCTTCTGGCGGGATTTGCCATACATCAGAAAACGAAATCAAATGGAGGAAAATGAAACATGAAAAAGTATCTTTCGATCCTGCTGGTCCTGGCGCTGACCATCGCCCTGGCCGCCGGCTGCGGCCCCGCTGGCCCGGGCAACACCGAGCCCCAGGCAACCACCACCGCTCCTCAGAGCGAGCCCACCGAACCCCCTGCCCAGGTGACTACGGAAGCCCCCACGGACGGGGAAACCCAGGGCGAAGATCCCGCAGCCAGCCCCTTAAGCGCTCTGATCGCCCAGATCTATGAGGTCCATCCCGTTGCGCTGATGCTGGGCGACGTGCCCGACGACATGGTGCAGGAGATGATCCCGTACTACACCGGCCTGGAGAGCGACGCCGACCTGGCGGACATCGTGGTGTCCGAGCCCATGATGAGCTCCATCGCCTACTCCCTGGTGGTGGTCCAGGTGAAGGACGCCGCCAAGGCCCATGACATCGCCACCCAGATGAAGGACAACATCGATCCCCGGAAGTGGGGCTGCGTCAGCGGCGACGATCTGATGGTGGCCGGCAAGGGCGATATCGTCATTCTGGTCATGATCGACCCGCAGTTTGCCGAGGGCGATACCCCCACCAGCGCCCAGGACATCGTGGATGCCTTCCAGCAGGTGATGGGCGGCGAGCTGGACTTTGCCGAGGAAGGCGAGGGCAAGCCGGGCGGCTTCGCCATCCCCATGCCCTGACCGATCCAACCGAAAAAAGCAGCGGCCCCCGGCCGCTGCTTTTGGTAAGCCCCCGCCGCCAGCCCGGCGGCCCATGAGAAGGGAGGATGCCCATGCTGTTTTCCAGCGTTCCGTTTTTGTTTTACTTTGCGGTGGCCACGGCGCTGGCCTATTTCCTGGTGGCTCTGCTGACGCCCAAGCACATGCTCCCCCGCAACGCGGTGCTGCTGCTGTCCAGCCTCTTTTTCTACGGCTGGGGGGAGCCGAAATACTTGGCGCTGATGGTCTTTTCCATCCTGGCCTTCTACGGCTATGGGCTGGCCATCTCCTTTAGCAAATCAAAGAAGGTCAAAAAGCTGTGGCTGATTCTGTCCGTGGCGACGGGGGTGGCCCTGCTGGGGGTGTTTAAGTACGCGGATTTCTTCGTCTCCAGCTTCAACGCCGCCACGGGGCTGGCGGTGCCCCTGCTTCACCTGGCTCTGCCCATCGGCATCAGCTTTTACACCTTCCAGTGCATGAGCTATGTGGTGGACGTGTACCGGGGACAGGTGGAGGCCCAGAAAAATCCCATCAGCTTCGGGGCCTACGTCTCCTTCTTCCCCCAGCTCATCGCCGGGCCCATCGTCCGGTATGTGGACATTGCCCAGGAGCTGAAGGAGCGGTCCACCCACGCAAGCGACCTGTACCTGGGCCTGCGCCGGTTCCTGACTGGCCTTGCCAAAAAGGTGCTGCTGGCCAACCAGTTTGGGGAGCTGACCGCCCTGTTCCGGGCCTCCGGGGAAAAATCCCTGGTCTTCTACTGGGTCTACGCCATCGCCTTCACCCTGCACATCTACTTTGACTTTTCCGGCTATTCCGACATGGCTATCGGCCTGGGCCGGATCTTCGGCTTCCGGTTCCCGGAGAATTTCAACTACCCCTATTTGTCCAAGAGCGTCACCGAGTTCTGGCGGCGCTGGCATATGACCCTGGGGGGCTGGTTCCGGGACTATGTGTACATCCCCCTGGGCGGCAACCGGGTGAGTAAATTCCGCTGGGTGCTGAACATTCTGGCGGTGTGGATGCTCACGGGCCTGTGGCACGGGGCCGCCTGGAATTTCGTGCTGTGGGGCTGCTGTTCGCGGCGCTGCTGCTGCTGGAAAAATGGGTCCCCGCCCTGCAAAAGCTGCCCAAGGTCCTGCGGCATGGCTATGTGCTGCTGGCGGTGGTGCTGAGCTTTGTGCTGTTCAACGCCAACGATATGGCCCAGGCGGGGCAGGATTTTGCCGGCCTGTTCGGCCTGGCGGGGCTGCCGCTGCTCTCCACCCAGACGGTTTATTATCTGCAAAGCTATCTGGTGCTGTTCATCCTGGG
>CANRHF010000193.1 GCA_947630345.1 uncultured Oscillospiraceae bacterium
GCTTTGGCTGCTCCGTCCCCGCCATCATGGCGACCAGGACCCTGTCCTCCCAGCGGGACCGGAAAATGACCATCCTTCTGACGCCCTACATCAGCTGCTCCGCGAAGATCCCCATCTATACGGTCTTTTCCGCCGCCTTTTTCCCGGGCAATGAGCTGATCGTGATGTTCCTGCTCTATTTTGGCGGGATGCTGGTGGGCGTTTTGGCGGCCCTGGCCCTGAACCGGTTCGTGTTCCGGGGCAAGCCCGTGCCCTTCGTCATGGAGCTGCCCAATTACCGCCTGCCCTCGGCCAAGAGCGTGCTTCTGCTCATGTGGGAAAAAGCCCGGGATTTCTTGCAGCGGGCCTTTACCATCATCTTCCTGGCCACGGTGCTGATCTGGTTTTTGCAGACCTTTGACCTCCGGCTGAATCTGGTGGAGGACAGCGCGGACAGCATCCTGGCCTCCCTGGGCCGGCTGATCGCACCCATTTTCGCCCCCCTGGGCTTCGGAGACTGGCGAACAGTGACCGCCTTGGTCTCCGGCTTCACCGCCAAGGAGGCGGTGGTCAGCACCTTCGGCGTGGTGCTGGGGGTGGGAACGGAGCAGCTCCGTCTGGCCCTGCAGACCCTGTTCACGACCCGCTCCGCCGCCAGCTTTTTGACCTTCTGTCTGCTCTATACCCCCTGCGTGGCGGCGGTGGCCACCATTCGCCGGGAGCTGGACAGCCGGGGAAAGACTCTGCTGGTGGTGCTGACCCAGTGCGCCGTGGCCTGGCTGGCGGCGTGGGTCGTCTACCTGGTGGGGGGACTGCTGTGAATATCGGAGATTATCTGATCTTGGCGGGAATCGTGGGCTACTGCCTGTTCCTTCTCTTTAGGAAGAAAAAGCCCTCCTGCTGCGGCGACTGCGCCGGCTGCGTCCATTCCTGTGACAAGAAAAAATGAATATGAAATTCCCGCGCTTTTCGCAAAGCGCGGGGATTTTATGTCGAATTTTGCCGGAAAGGCCCGGCATTATTTTCCCAGCCGGTTCTCCTGACGGGAGGCCCAGCGGGCAAAGTAGGTCTTTCCGCCCTCTCGGGAGAGGATCCGCAGATACTCCCTGGCCTTGGGCGTGTCCCCCCGGTTCATGGCGTCCTGGGCCAGAGCCTGGGTGGCGTCCATCCGCCGCAGCAGGTAGGCAGCCTTCTCCATCTGCTCGGTCAGCCACTCCTGCTCCACCAGCTCGCCGGTGATGCAGGCGATCTGATTCCGGTGGAGCCGAAGGCTCTCCGCCAAATTAGTCGACAGGGCGGGCTTCGAGACCCTGGCGCCTTCCACCACCATCTCCAGTCCAGCAGCCGCCTCCTCCGCCTTGACCAGATCTCCGGCGCCCAGGGCGTAGCGGCAGTAGTTGTTGTAATAGAGCCCCCGCAGGGCGATATCCTTTTGACAGGGCTCCGCGTCCACCGGGCAGAGGGTCTGCATGGCGGTGAGGAAGTCCCCGTCGGCGGCGTAGCCGTCCGCCAGGTAGGCCCGGGCCAGGACATAGCCGGCGGTGTCCTTTTTCATCATTTCTGGAACTGTTTTGTACTTTTCCAGGAATTTTTTCGGGTCCATGTCCACATGGAGGATGCCCAGCGCCTTGGTGTTGCACTGGTTGGCGATCACGTTGCCTAAAAGCCGGGCCGCCACCAGGCCAATGGCCAGGGTGAGCAGGGATGCCAGAATGGGGATGTAAATGGGATATGCCCGGTCTCGGATCCAAACCGCCACTGCCAGGACCAAAGCCGCCGCCGAGATGCCTAGGAACGCCAGCCGGCTCTGCCAAAAACCTCGGATCATGCCGATCCCTCCTGTTTTTCAATGGAATAAGGCTATTATACGCCATTACCGGCGATTTTGCAAGATTGAAGGGGGATTTTGGTAAATTTTGTCCACGGCACAATTCACGTTTAAAATAAGCATCACTTTTTATTCTCTAAAACAAAAGAAAGGGGGTTCCTTTTTTGAAAAAATAAGTTATAATGAATATGTTTGAAGGAGCTATTTTCACTTTTCATGTGAATGTTGCATAAAATCAAACAGAAAGCCGGTGAATCGCGATGGTATGTATAACAGCATTGATGGACAATTTGCCCTCGGAGAACAAGGCCCTCGTGAACCAGCATGGCCTGTCCTACCTGATCCAGCGGGGGGAGGAGCGCATCCTGTTCGACTGCGGCGCGGGGGAAGCCCCCTGGCGCAACGCCCACAAGCTGGGCCTGTCCGTGTCCGAATTGGACGCCGTGGTTCTCAGTCACAGCCACTATGACCATGCCGCCGGCTACCGGGACCTGCTGGAGCAGGGCGGCGGCAGCAAGCTGCTCTATACCGGTCCCGACTTTTTCCAGCGGAAGTACGCTTTTGACGGCAGAAAATACACCGACCTCTCCTGCGGCTTTGGCGAGGCGTTCCTGTTGGAACATCGGGTGCGCCGGGAGGTGGTCACGGACGTGACCGAGATCGCCCAGGGTGTTTACCTGGTGGCGGATTTCCCCCGGGTCCATGATTTTGAGACCATTCCGGCCCGGTTTGTCCGCAGGACAGCGGAGGGCTTCATTCCCGATGACTTCCACGACGAGATCTGCCTGGCCCTGGATGTGGGGGGCAAGCTTGCGGTGCTGGTGGGCTGCTCCCATCCCGGGATCCTGAATATGATCCGCCGGGTCCACTATGCGCTGGGAATGCCCGTCTGGGCGGTGTTTGGCGGCACCCACCTGATGGAGGCGGACAACGCCCGGGTGAAGGCCACCGTGGAAGCCCTGAAGGACTGGGGCCTGGAGGTGCTGGGTCTGAGCCACTGCTCCGGCGAGAACGCCGAGTGCGCCATCCGGCAGGATCAAACCGTCCAGAGCTGCCACATGGCCGTGGGCGACTGTGTCTTTTTCCCATGAGGTACTGAAATGCTTCTTGAATCCCTGGCAAACGAGCTGGTTTCCGTCACATCCGCCCTAGTCGGCGGTAGGACCATCAATATCATGAACACAGAGGGCATCATCATCGCCTCCACGGAGACCGGGCGGATCGGGACCCTTCATCAGGGGGCCCTGGAGGCGGTCCGTACCGGAAAGACGGTGAACATCCGGAAGGACCAGCTGCCCCTCTATCCTGGCGCCAAGGAGGGCTGCAATATGCCCCTCCGGGTCAGCGGTTCCATCATTGGCGTGGTGGGTATTTATGGCGACCCCAGCGAAATACAGCCCCTGGCCCATCTGCTGGAGGTATATGCCGCCAAATATTACCAGTTGGAGGCCATGGCAAGCCCGCGGCTTGCGGAAAACGAAATGCGGGGCCGGATCCTCCGATATCTGCTGGACGCCGGGGAGCAATCTGTGACCAACGCCGTGGCGCTGATGACCTCACACAAGATCCAGCTGTCCTTTCCCGTCACCGTGGCGCTAATCTCCCGGCTGGACGGCGCGCCGGGGTGGATGCGATCGATATCG
>CANRHF010000194.1 GCA_947630345.1 uncultured Oscillospiraceae bacterium
AGCCGCCAGGATAAGCGGCCCATTTTGTCGGACCTGCGGGAGTCCGGCGCCATCGAGCAGGACGCCGACGTGGTGCTGTTTCTCTACCGGGACGAATATTACAACGAAAATACCGAGGATAAAAACGTGGCGGAGCTGCTGATCTCCAAGAACCGCCACGGCGAGACCGGAACGGTGCGCCTCCAGTGGCTGCCCCAGTACGGCCTGTTCACCGACCGGGAGTGGAAGCATGCGGAATAAGGTCCTGACCCTGCTGCGGCGCTATTCCATGCTCGCACCTGGGGACGATCTTACCTGCGCCGTGTCCGGCGGCCCGGACTCCATGGCGCTGCTGTGGTGCATGTACCTGCTGCGGGAGAAGCTGGATATCCACCTCTCCGCCGCCCATTTTAACCACGGCCTCCGGGGGGAGGAATCGGATCGGGACGAGGAATTTGTCCGCGCCTTCTGCCGGGACTACCAAATTCCCCTGGCGGTTGGCCGGGGCCGGGTGGAGCCGGGGGAGAAGGGGCTGGAGGCCGCCGTCCGGGAGGCAAGGTACGCCTTTTTTGATACCCTGCCTGGGAAGATCGCCACCGCCCACACCGCCGATGACAACGCTGAGACGGTCCTGCTCCGCCTGGTGCGGGGGACGGGTCTCCGGGGCCTGGGGGCCATCGCCCCGGTGCGGGGTCGAATCCTCCGGCCCATGCTGCTGGTGACCCGGCAGGAGGTGCTGGCCTTTTTGGAGGACCAGGGGATCGACTATGTGACAGACAGCACCAACGGCTCCGACCGATTCCTCCGGAACCGGCTGCGCAATCATGTCATGCCCCTTTTGTACCGGGAAAATCCCCGGCTGGGGGAGGACCTCTCCGCCATGGCCCTGCGGCTGCGGGAGGAGGAGGCGCTGCTCTCCGACCTGTCTGTTCCCGAAAACAGTGTTTCCGCTCTGCGGGCCATGCCCCAGGCCCAAAGGAACCGGTGCCTGGCGGCGCTTTTGGAGACTGCCGGGGTCCCGGAACCCACCGCAGAGCATATCGCCCTGGCGGAAAAGCTGGTGCTTTCAGAAAAGCCTGGGGCCCGGGGCCTGTTTCCCGGCGGGGTGATTTTCGCCCGGGAATATGATACCTTGACCGTCCTTCCCGATGCCATGCCCCCCGCGCCGGCCATCCTGCCGGAGGCCGGGACGGCGGAGCTTCCCGAGTGGGGCCTGCGGGTGACGGTGCTGCCGGGGGACGCGCCGCCTGGACCGGGCCGATTCCAGGTGTGCCCCGAGGGCCCCGTCCTGGTGCGCAGCCGGGAGCCGGGGGACGAGATGCGCCTTCCCGGCGGGCGGAAAACCCTGAAAAAGCTCTTTATCGACCGGAAGATCCCTGCCGCCCGGCGCTGCCGGGTGCCGGTGCTGGCGGATCAGACGGGGGTGCTGGGGGTCTTCGCTCTGGGGGTCAACCTGGACCGGGCGGGCCCCGGCAGGACGTATTGGATAGAACCGATGGTCTATCGGGAAAAAGAAATATAGGAGGTTCTTCGCATGGAAGAAAACATCCAAAGGGTACTCATCTCGGAAGCCGCGCTTCGGGCCAAGGTCCAGGAGCTGGCGGGCATTTTGCAGCAGCGGTTCGCGGACAAAAATCCGGTGTTCGTGGGGGTGCTGAAAGGAGTATTGATCTTCTTCAGCGACATGATCCGCCAGTTTGACGCCCAGTGTCAAATCGACTTTATGTGGATCTCCTCCTATAACGGCACCACCGCAGGGGAAATGACCGTCAAAAAGGACGTGTCCACCGATCTGGAGGGCCGGCACGTCATCATTTTGGAGGACATTTTCGACACCGGCGGATCCCTGGACTTTACATACCGCCACCTGCTGACCAAGCATCCCGCGTCGCTGACGGTGTGTACCCTTCTGGACAAGCCCTCCCGGCGGAAGCCCGGGATCACCCTGCAGCCGGACTACACCGGCTTTGTCATCGACAACGTGTTCGTGGTAGGCTATGGGATGGACTATAACGAGCAGTATCGCAATCTTCCCTATATCGGCGTTCTCAAGCCGGAGGTATATCAGCAGTAAGGAGAATTTCCATTGAAAGACCGCAAATTCATCACCGTGATCCTCTACCTGGTCATTCTGGCGGTGGCCTTTACCTGGCTGCTCCAGATCTTCAACCCGGGGCTGACCAACCTGGCCTATTCTCAGGTGGTGGAGCTGTTTCAAGAGGAGCAGGTCCGCGCCTTTTCCGCCCGGGAAGGCCAGCTGACCCTGCAGCTCTACGCGCCCTACAACGGCAGCACCACCCTGACGGTGCCCCTGTCGGATGTGGAGGCGTTTCGCCGGGAGATTTGGGATTTGGTGCAGGAACAGTCCGCTTCCGGGGTGCTGGAAAGCTACGATTTTCCGCCGGAGGCCCAGCCCAGCCCCTATGACTATGTCTTTCCCCTGATCCTGGCGGGACTGGCGGTGCTGCTGGTGTGGTTCTTCCTGATGAGCAGGATCAACAACGCCGGGGGCAACCCCATGGCCAATTTCGGTCGGGCCCGGGCGGGGATGGGCCTGCCCGACGGGGAGAAGGTCACCTTTGACGACGTGGCCGGCGCCGACGAGGAAAAGGCGGAGCTGCAGGAGGTGGTGGACTTTCTGCGCAATCCAGACAAATTTTCTCAGATCGGCGCCAAGGTGCCCCACGGTCTGCTGCTGGTGGGCCCTCCGGGCACCGGTAAGACCCTGCTGGCCCGGGCCGTGGCAGGGGAGGCGGGGGTGGAGTTCCTCTCCATTTCCGGCTCGGACTTTGTAGAAATGTATGTGGGCGTCGGCGCCAGCCGGGTGCGGGACCTGTTCGACCAGGCAAAAAAGGTGGCGCCCGCCATCGTTTTCATCGACGAGATCGACGCCGTGGGCCGGAAGCGGGGCGCCGGCCTGGGCGGCGGCCACGACGAGCGGGAGCAGACCCTGAACCAGCTCCTGGTGGAAATGGACGGCTTCGGTAAGAACGAGGGTGTCATCGTCCTGGCCGCCACCAACCGGCCGGATATTCTGGATTCGGCCCTGCTGCGCCCGGGCCGGTTTGACCGGCAGATCTATGTGGGCGTCCCCGACGCCAAGGGCCGGGAGGACATTTTGAAGGTCCACGCCCGGGGCAAGCGGCTGGACGATTCGGTGGACCTGAAAACCATCGCCATGGCCACCAGCGGCTTTACCGGGGCGGACCTGAGCAATCTGCTCAACGAGGCGGCCATCCTGGCGGCCCGGGAGGGCCGGCCAGCGCTGAATATGCGGGACCTGAACGACGCCATGATGAAAATTCTGGCAGGACCGGAGAAGCGCAGCCGGGTAATCCGAAAGGAAGACCTGCGCTTGACCGCCATCCATGAGGCGGGCCACGCCGTGACCATGCACAGCCTGCCCACCCACAGCCCGG
>CANRHF010000195.1 GCA_947630345.1 uncultured Oscillospiraceae bacterium
GACTGCGGGTTGGTGGACGCCTTCGACCCGGACTTTTCCGCTTTCGTCTTCAAAATTCAGGCCAATATGAACAAGGCCCACCGGGACCGGCTGGCCTTTTTGCGGATCTGCTCTGGGAAATTTCTTCGGGAGGCGGAGTATTACCACGTCCAGGGCGGCAAAAAAATGCGCCTGAGCCAGCCCCAGCAGCTCATGGCCGCCGAGCGGGAGATCGTGGACGAGGCCTACGCCGGGGACGTGATCGGCGTCTTTGACCCGGGCATTTTCTCCATTGGAGACACGGTCACCGTGCCGGGGAAGAAGTTCCGCTATTCCGGCATTCCCACCTTCGCCCCGGAGCATTTCGCCCGGGTGTCCGCCAAGGACTCCATGAAGCGCAAGCAGTTCGTCAAGGGCACCGAGCAGATCGCCCAGGAGGGCGCCATCCAGATCTTCAAGACCCCCAACTCCGGCATGGAGGAGGTGGTCGTGGGGGTGGTGGGCACACTGCAATTCGACGTGTTCGAGTACCGGATGAAAAACGAGTACGGCGTGGACCTGCGGATGGAGAGCCTGCCCTATGAGGAGATCCGCCGGATCGAGAGCTACCCCGGGGACCTGGAGGAGCTGAACCTGGGCTCCGACGCGGAGCTGCTGGAGGACTACCGGGGCAATAATCTGCTGGTCTTTTCCAGCTTCTGGGCCATTGATTTTACGGTGCGCCGCAATCCGGGGCTTGCCCTCCGGGAGATTGTGGTGGAAGAAGGATAAAATTTTTGCCCCGCCGGCCGGCGGGGCAATCCTTATCCGAAAATACGCTTTTCCAGGCCCCGGGCCTTGAGGCCAAAGTAGAGGGCCGACCCCAGGGACAGCAGCACCCCCAGCTCTCCCAGGGCCACGCTCAGGGCGTTGATCCAGAAGCCGCCGCCGATGTACACCGTCAGCTCCCAGCCCACCAGCGCCGCGTTCCAGGCGGCGGGCATCACCATCCCAAGCAGGGGGAAGCCCTTCCAGCGAGCCTCCCGGCACTTCCACATGGCCCAGGCGGCGCCCAAGGTGGCCAGGCTCCCCACCAGAAAATCCATGGGCAGGGCCCCGATATAGGTCAGATTGAACACCAGGCAGCCGATTGCCAGCCCCGGGATGGCCGCCGGCGTGAAAAACGCCAGAACGCACAGCGCCTCGGAAGCCCGAAACTGGATGGCCCAGGTGGCGGAGTCCGGGATCAGCAGATTTTGCAGGTGGGTGAGGATGGTGTAGAGGGCGGCGATCAAGGCCGCCTGGGTCAAAAAGCGAATTTTTCTGTCCATGATGGTGTCTCCTTACGAAAAAATGGGCGCAATCCGCGCCCAAACCAGCAAAAATGGGCGCATGGCGCCCATCAAAAAATCCCTAGTTTTGTTTACCGACAGGATGGTCACGAACTGTCCTATTCTGTTGCGGTCCATTATACCCCCTTCCCGGCAGAATGTCAATCCGTTTTTTACCGCGGCGCATCGAAGGCGAAAACGGCCATGTAAGAGCCCAACGCTCCTACATGGCCGCTTTTGTGGGATCCTAATTGAGAATCGGCGTTTTTCCCGCTTTTACTTCTTGTTGACCTTTTCCAGGGCCTTGGCCAGGATGGGGGTGGCCACAGTGGTGGCAATGATCTCCGGAAGCATATAAGTGCCGTTGTAAATGGCGGAGAAAGCCCAGGAGCCCACCTGGAACACCAGATGGTCCGGCTCGTCGGCATACCAGACCTTGTCCAGCTCATACCAGATGTACACGCCGGAGAGCAGGTGGCACCCGAACCGCAGCACCGTCACCAGCAGGGCCCCCAGAGCGGCGGCCAGGATCAGGTTGGCGGTGTCGTTTTTCGTGAACTTGACGCTGCGGAAGATTCCGCCCAGGCCCAACAGGGTAAAGGGCAGCAGATAGTCCAGAATAATCGCCGCCGCGACGCCCCCCGCCGTGGGGACGTACATCACATCCGACATGCCCTGGATCAGCTGGATCAGGGCGTGGGCCAGCCCCGCCACCAGGCCGGGCTTCACGCCCCAGCGCAGGGAGTAGAGGATGATGGGGGCCATGGACAGCACCGTGACGGAGCCGCCGTAGGGGGAGTCCCAGATCTTCAGGAAACTCAAAACGGTGGCCAGTGCCACCATCAGTCCCCCTTCCACCAGCTCCCGGGTGGAAATCCACGGGGCGCGCTTGCCTGTGGCTTTCGGGTTCAATTCTTCGTTTGCCATTTCGCAAACCTCCAAAAAAGAAGTATCGCATTGCAAGTCCGTCCAGGCGCAATGCGATACTTGAAAAGTCCACACAGCATCTTTCCCTCCGACGGTACTGACCGTATCAGGTTCACGGGTAAGGGCGGCGTCAGCCCACTCTCAGCCGGATGCCTCCGGCCCCCCGAAGATGGTTTGTAATGCGATCTGCCTCTATTTTAGCACTTTTTTCCCGGCTGTCAAGCCATTTCCAGAGACAATTCCTTCCCGCCCAGGATGTGGAAGTGCAGATGGGGCACGGACTGGCCCGCATCCGGCCCGCAATTGGACACGACGCGAAAGCCGCCGGTCAGTCCCTCCCGGGCGGCGATCTCCGGAATGACGGCGAAAATATGGCCCACCAGGGCAGCGTGGGCCTCGGTCAGCTCGGCGACGGAGCCGATATGGACCTTGGGGATCACCAGAATGTGGGTGGGCGCCTGGGGGTTGATGTCCCGGAAGGCCAGGATCGTATCGTCCTCATAGACCTTGGTGGAAGGGATCTCCCCGGCGGCGATTTTGCAGAACAGACAGTCCATAGTATTACCTCCTAATTATAATCCAATGACGTAAAACACCCCGGCGCTGGCCAGATACATGATAATCCCCGCGAGGATCACCCCCAGGGAGACCGCCGCGAAGGTGGTCTTGGCGCCGATATCCAGAAAGCTGGCGGCCATGGCGCCGGTCCAGGCTCCGGTGCCCGGCAGGGGGATGCCCACAAAGAGCAACAGCCCGATGAGCAGGCCATACCGCCCGGTTTTCGACGCCACCTTCTCGCCCGCCCGGTGGCCCCGGGTCAGGCAAAAGCGGCACACCGGGCCCAGGTACTTTTTCTCCGCCCCCCAGGTCAGAAACCGCCGGGCAAAATAGTAAATAAAGGGCACCGGCACGATATTGCCGATGACGCATACCACCAGCGCGGGAACATAGGGAAGCCCCATCTGCACCGCCATGGGCACGGACAGCCGTAGCTCCGCCACCGGCAGCATGGACACCAGAAAAACGAGAATGTATTTTCCAAGCATAGTATCACCTGACGCAAGCATAAGTTGTAGTTTAGGTGACGGGAATCGAACCCACGTCGGTTTCCGCCGGGTTATTTCCGCCCAGTCTTCACAAAAGCCCTTGGAAA
>CANRHF010000196.1 GCA_947630345.1 uncultured Oscillospiraceae bacterium
TGGAGCGGGTGGCCCAGTTCACCGTGGGCCTGGGCTGGCGGCAGCAGTACTGCGGCGTGCTGCGGCTGACCAACCGTACTGACGGGGTGCAGGTCTACTTCATCGACAATGAGTATTATTTCGGCGCCCGCTCCGGGTCCCTCTACGGGGCCCTGGACGACGGGGAGCGGTTTGCCTTCTTCTCCAAGGCCTGCCTGGACTCCATGGTGACCATGCAGCTAATCCCCGACGTGATCCAGTGCAACGACTGGCAGACCGCCCTGGTGCCGGTGTACCTGAACGCCATGTACCGGTTCTACTTCCCCACCACCCGCTGTATGTACACCATTCACAACATCGAGTACCAGGGCTGGGCCCATGGCAACTTCTTCGATGATGTGCTGGGGCTGCCCTGGGAGTGGCGGGGCCATCTGGACATGAACGGCTCCGTGAACATGATGAAGGGCGCCATCGAGACGGCGGATCTGGTGACCACCGTCTCCGAGACCTACGCCCAGGAGCTGATGTACCCCTACTATGCCCACGGGCTGGATGGGATATTGTCCAACGTGTCCTGGAAGCTCACCGGCATCACCAACGGCATCGATGTGAACACCTTCAACCCGGAGACCGACCCTGCCCTCCCCGCCCACTTCAATAAGGACACCTTCCTGGCGGGCAAGGCGGTGTGCAAGGCGGCCCTCCAGGAGGAGGTGGGGCTTCCCAAGGTCCCCGACGTGCCGCTGCTGGTGATGGTCACCCGGCTGGCCGGGCACAAGGGCCTGGACCTGCTGTGCTACATCTCCCGCCGCCTGATGTGGGAGGAAAACTGCCAGATGCTGCTCCTGGGCACCGGGGAGAGCCAGTACGAGGACTTCTTCCGGGATCTGGCCAACGAGTTCCCGGACCGGGTCAGCGCCCAGATCACCTTCAACCTGGGCCTGGCGGCCCGGATCTACGCCGGGGCGGATATCTACCTGATGCCCTCCAAGTCCGAGCCCTGCGGCCTGAGCCAGATGAACGCCATGCGCTATGGCACCGTGCCCGTGGTCCACGCCACCGGCGGCCTGAAGGACACCGTGCCCCCCGCCGATGAACACGGCAAGGGCGGCCTGGGCTTCACCTTCCAGAGCTACAATGGCGACGACTTCCTGGCCGCTTTGAAGCGGGCGATTGCCCTGTACCGGGACGATCCCGCCGGCTTCCAGGACCTGCAGAGGCGGGGCATGGAGCAGGATTTCAGCTGGGACCAGCCCGCCGCCCGCTATATGGAGCTGTTTCGGCGGATGACCGCCAACCGTTAACGGCCAAATTCTGTGACCCGGCGCCCGTCGGCGCCGGGTCCTTTTCCTTGAAGGAGAGAGTATGCGTATCCTTTTCAACAGCAAACAAGTTGCCTACAAATCCCCCTTCGGCGCTTTGACGCCGGGGCAGAGCTGCGAACTTCACATCCACATCCCTTCAGACGTCAACGCCCGGTCGGTCCGGTGCCTGATCCAGAGCGAGGACGGCCGGCCGGTCCAGGAGGTTTCCCTGGAGTACCGGATCAAACGGGGGCCCTACGATATTTTCCGGGGGAGTTTCTCCCTGGCGGAGCGGGGCCTCTACTTCTACTATTTTTCCATCGTCGGCCGGGACGGGCCCTTCCGGCTGTTTAAAGATGGGGACGACACCAACATGGAGGCCGGAGACCTGTGGCAGGTCAGCTGCGTGCCGGAGGACTTCACCACCCCCGACTGGGCCAAGGGCGCCATGTTCTACCAGGTCTTCCCAGACCGGTTCGCCCGGTCCGGCTGGTGCGACCTGACGGGGAAGCTGGAGCCCTACACCCTGCACAAGGACTGGAACGAGGAGGTCTGCTGGCAGCCCACCCCCGACGGGCGGGTGCTGAACAACGACTTTTTCGGCGGCAATTTCCGGGGCATCCAGGAAAAGCTGGATTACATCGCCTCCCTGGGGGCCACGATCCTCTATCTCAACCCCATTGGCAAGGCCTTTTCCAGCCACCGCTATGACACCGGGGATTACAAGACCCCGGACCCCATGCTGGGCACCGAGGCGGACTTCGCGGCGCTGTGCCAGGCGGCCCACGCCAAGGGCATCCGGGTTATTTTGGATGGGGTGTACTCCCACACCGGCTCCAATAGCCTCTATTTTGATAAGGAGGGCGCCTTTGGGGGCAAGGGGGCCTATCAAACCAAGGCCTCGCCCTATTTCCGGTGGTATTCCTTCCAGAGCTACCCCCATTCTTACCGCAGCTGGTGGGATTTTGACACCCTGCCCACGGTGAACAAGATGGAGCCCAGCTTTGTAGAGTACGTCATCACGGGCAAGGACAGCGTGGTGGAGCACTGGCTGAAGCTGGGAGCCGACGGATTCCGGCTGGACGTGGTGGACGAGCTGCCCAACGAATTTGTGGCGCTGCTGAAAAAGCGGATTCGGGAGCTGAAGCCCGACGCTCTGCTGGTGGGGGAGGTCTGGGAGGACGCCTCCAATAAGGTGGCCTATGGCATCCGCCGCCGGTACTTCGTCGACGGCACCCTGGATTCGGTGATGAACTATCCCTTCCGCACGGCCATCATCAATTTCCTCCGGGACCGGGACGACGGAACGGCCCTGCGGGAGACGGTGATGACCATCGCGGAGAACTATCCGCCTCAGGTGCTGCTGTGCAACATGAATCTGCTGGGCACCCATGACACTCCCCGAATCCTCACCGCCCTGGTAGACGACTTTGACGGCTCCCGGGCGGAGAAGGCTGCCCGCTTCCTGTCCCGGAACCAATATGTGCTGGCCCAGGAGCGGCTGCTGATGGCCTCCTTCCTGCAATATACCCTGCCGGGGGCGCCGTCCCTCTACTACGGGGACGAGGCGGGGATGGAGGGGTACAAGGACCCCTTCAACCGCCGCGCCTATCCCTGGGGCCGGGAGAATACCGAGCTGCTGGCCCACTACCGGCGGCTGGGGCAGCTCCGGGCCGATTGGGAACCTCTCCGGCTGGGGGATATCGCCTTTTTCCAGGCGGGGGATCAGAAGCTGGGCTTCTCCCGGACCTATCAGGGGCGGGAAGTGCGGCTCTACTGCAACCGGAGCGGCGACCCCTGGGACATCCCCTTCGGAAAGCTCCTGCTGGGGCACAATCTGCATACTGTGGCACCGGAATGGCTGTCCCTGGCCCCCATGGGCTTCTGCGCCGTCCTGGAAGAATAGATTCCGGTTTTTGTGGCTGTTCTTAACACGCCCCGCGACAAAAACGCGACGCCTATTGAATGAAAAAGAGCCAGCTTCTCCATTTTGAACTGCACCCCATTTGTTAGACGATGTGATATAATGTCTAACAAGTGGGGTGATTTATAATGCCAAAAGGAG
>CANRHF010000197.1 GCA_947630345.1 uncultured Oscillospiraceae bacterium
CCGCCCCGTCGTCCCGGAGGAACCGGCGGATCTCCCCGGCGATCTTGGGCACCGCGTAGGTGGAGAACTGGGTGCCGAAATGCAGATCGAACCCCTCCACCGCTTTTAAAAACCCCAGACACCCCAGCTGGTACAGATCCTCCGCCTCGGCGCCCCGGCCCAGGAAGCGCCTGGCCACGGACCAGATCAGCCCGGCGTTTTCCGTGACCAGGGCCTCCCCCGCGCCCCGGTCTCCCGCCTGGCTCCGGGCGATCAGCTCCTCGACGCGGCTCATTGCCGCCGCTGGAGCTTCCGGCGCATATGGACGGTGGTTCCCTTCCCCGGCTCGGACGTTACGGAAATGCTGGTCATAAAGCTCTCCATGATGGTAAAGCCCATGCCGCTGCGCTCGGCGCCGCCGGTGGTAAACATGGGCTTCCTGGCCTGGTCCACATCGGGGATGCCCACCCCCTTGTCCTTCACCACAATGTCCAGCACATTGTCCTTCAGAATCCGGCAGCGGAGCATGACCGTGCCCAGCTCCTGGGGATAGGCGTGGACGATGCAGTTGGTCACCGCCTCGGAGACGGCGGTACGGATGTCTCCCAGCTCCTCCATGGTGGGGTCCAGCTGGGCGGCAAAGCAGGCCACAGCGGAACGGGCGAAAGCCTCGTTGGCGGAGCGGCTGGGGAATTCCAGGATCATATAGTTGTCGAATTTCATCTCACTGCCTCCTTGATATCCACGATTTTTTCAATGCCGGACGCCCGAAACACCTTCATGGGCTGCTCCCGCAGGCCGGTGACCAGCAGCTTTCCCCCCATACGGGTCATCTGCCGCAGGGCGTTGATCACCACGGCGATGCCGGAGGAGTCCACGAAGCTTACCTCCTGGAAGTCCAAAACGCACACCGCCGGGGCGTAAGCCTCGATTTTGGCGGCAATGGCCTGAATGTAGCTTTTAGCCCGGTGGTGGTCGATCTCCCCAGTAAGGGCCACGGTCAGGCGGCCATCCTGAAGAAAACTGGTGAATTGCATGGCAAAGCCTCCTTTGTGTTTTCTCATGTCCAGTATAAGAATGCCGCCCCCGGAAATGCTGTCGGAAGGCGGCGAAGGTAAAAAAATAGGGCCGCGGCCGGCATATCACCGGACGCAGCCTCGTTTTTGTTTAGTCAGGGAATTACTTCCCGGTAATGACCGCCAAGAGCTCAACAAGGCGCTTGAAGAAGCCCTGCTTCTCTTCCTTGGGCAGCGTGTTCTTGTAACGGAACATGTACGTCAAAGCGGACATTATAATCGCCTCCTAATTGGGATTGCCGGAGGGCCTTTCCCCCCGACGCCGCACATTATACGCCGCTCCCACCGGGAATGTGTGAACGAAGTGTAAACGATTCGTTAATCTTGCTAATTTTCAATATTAGTTTTTGTGCAATATTGCTAATTCCCGAACGATCTGTCCCAGTTTCGTCCCTGTTCCGGCGAAAAATTGCCCCGGGAAGGAACCTTCCCGGGGCTGGCATTTAGTTTTTCAGCGCCGCCAGGGCCTGCCGGCTCTGCTCCAGCTGGGCGATCAGGGTCCGGGCCTTCTCCGCCTTCTCCCGCTCGGCGGCCACCACCGCCTCCGGGGCCCGGGAGACAAACTTCTCGTTGGAGAGCTTGCCCTCCAGACTTGTCAGGTTCTTCCGGGCCTTCTCCAGCTCCTTGTCCACCCGCTCCAGCTCCTTGGCCACATCCACCAGGTCCCCCAGGGGGATGTAGAGCTTGGCGTCCGCCGTGGCGCAGCACACCATGCCGTCCAGATTTTCCGGCTCGGCCTGGATCATCGTCACCTTGTCGGCGTAGGCCAGCCGCTGGATGAAGCCCTCCCCCTCGGCAAACACCTGGGGGTTGGCGGCCAGGACATAAAGGGCCGCTTTCTTGGAGGGCGGCACGTTCATCTCCGCCCGCCGGTTCCGGATAGACCGGATGGCATTCATTACCGACTCCATGTGCCCCTCCTCCGTGGGGAAGGCCAGGGCCGGGTTATACACCGGCCAGGACGCCACGATCAGCGCCGAGCCCTTATGGGGCAGGCTCTGCCAGATCTCCTCGGTGATGAAGGGCATGAAGGGATGGAGCAGCCGCAGGGTCTGGTCCAAAACATACACCAGCACCCCCAGGGCGGTCTCCTTCTGGGCCGGGTCGTCGCTGTAGAGCCGGGCCTTGGTCAGCTCGATATACCAGTCGCAGTAGGTGTCCCACACGAAGTCGTAGACCTTCTGCACCGCCACGCCCAGCTCGTACTTTTCCAGGTTCTCCGTGACCTCGGAAATCAGGGTGTTCAGCTTGGACAGCACCCACTTATCCGCGATGGTGAGCCGCTCCTGATCAGGCAGCGGGTACGCCCCGTCCTCCTCCAGGTTCATCAGCACATACCGGCTGGCGTTCCACAGCTTGTTGGCGAAGTTCCGCATGGCCTCGGTCCGCTCCACATAGAAGCGCATGTCGTTTCCCGGGGAGTTGCCCATGATCATGTTCAGCCGCAGGGCGTCGCAGCCGAAGCGGTCGATCATTTCCAGCGGGTCGATGCCGTTGCCCAGGCTCTTGGACATTTTCCGGCCCTTGTCGTCCCGGACCAGGCCGTGGATCAGCACGGTGTGGAAGGGGGTCTGCCCGGTGTGGGCGCAGCCGGAGAAGATCATCCGGGACACCCAGAAGAAGATGATGTCGTAGCCCGTCACCAGCACATCCGTGGGATAGTACCGCCGGAGATCCTGGGTGTCCTCCGGCCAGCCCAAGGTGGAGAAGGGCCACAAGGCGGATGAGAACCAGGTGTCCAGCACATCCGGGTCCCGCTGAATGTGCCGGCTGCCGCACTTCTCGCAGACCTGCGGATCCTCCCGGGACACGGTGATGTGTCCGCAGTCGTCGCAGGTCCAGGCGGGGATCTGATGGCCCCACCAGAGCTGCCGGGAGATGCACCAGTCCCGGACGTTCTCCATCCAGTTGAGGTAGGTCTTGCTGAACCGCTCGGGGACGAACTTGGTCTGCCCCTCCTGGACCACCCGGATGGCCTCCTGGGCCAGGGGCTTCATTTTCACGAACCACTGGTCGGAGACGATGGGCTCCACGTCGTTGTGGCAGCGGTAGCAGGTGCCCACGTTGTGGGAATACTCCTCCACCTTCACCAGATACCCCTGGGCCTCCAGATCGGCCACGATCTTTTCCCGGGCCTCGTACCGGTCCAGGCCGTCATAGGCCCCGCCCTCGGCGTTGATGCGGCCGTAGTCGTCCATCACCCGGATCACTTCCAGGCCATGGCGCAGGCCCACCTCGAAGTCGTTGGGGTCGTGGGCGGGGGTCATCTTCACGCAGCCGGTGCCGAAG
>CANRHF010000198.1 GCA_947630345.1 uncultured Oscillospiraceae bacterium
TCCTTCACCGTCACGCTCTTGCGCTCCCAAAGCACCATCATGGCCACATACTGGGTATAGGTCAGGTCCAGCTTGTCCAGATAGGGGGTGTAGCGTTTCATGACCTCCCTGGCGCAGGCGTACAGGGGGAAGCAGAGCTGGTTTTTTAACAGCAGGGCCTCCTCGCCGGGCGGCGCTTCCATCGTTTTCTCCATGGAGCGGTCCGCCGGTCAGAATTTGACAATCCGCTCCGGCGCGGTGAAGGAGCAGAACCGGGCCTCGCCGTTTTCCAGCCGGTAGACCTGGGTGTTGCCGTCCCCAGGCCGGTACATGGTCTGGAGGGAGGGGTAGGCGTCCAGCAGATGGGCCTGGGCCTCGATCCGTTCATCCAGAACCGCCTGAGCGGTCACCCGCAGCCAGCGTCCGTCGGCGCTCATGGCGCAAAGCTCCACCTTGGGGTTTGCCGCCATCTGCCGGGCCACGGCCTTGCTTTTTCCCGTCTGGATGTACAGCCCGCCGTCAAATAGATCGACGGTGCCGAAGGGCCGGACACGGGGCTGGCCGTCCTCGTCGGTGGCCAGATAGTAGACCCCGCAGTTTTTCAGAAATTCATAGACCTCGTTCATTTTTGTTCCTCCTTGTTAACATAATTCTTCGCAAAGGCCGCCGCGTTCTGGCAGTCCTCCGCATTTGGCCGGCCCTTGTGGAAGGGACCGAAGGAGCCGGGGCAGTGAAATTCCTCCTGGGCCAGCGCCGTCCCGGTGGTTTCCGTCACCTTGGCAATCTGACCCCGGGTGGAGCCCAGCATGGCGGAGGTGCCGAAGCAGACCACCTTGCCCAGCTTGAACTGGTTCTCCACCAAAAAGGACTTGACATGGGGATCCACGTCGAAGGCATAGTAGGAGCTGCCAAGAAACAGCAGGTCCGTCTTCTCCGCCAAGGGCGTGTCCACGCTCTGGGCCTCCACATTCAGGGCCTGGGCAATGGCCTCGGCCAGCTTCCGGGTGTTCCCGGAGCGGGTATAGTAGCGAACGGCGATCTTCATTGGGCGGCTCCTTTCTGGGCCTTGGCGGCCTCCAAAGCGGCCCGGACGGCCTTGGCCAGCTGATCGGAGCAGGAGGTAGGCCGGCTGCCGCAGGTGAGACCCAGCAGCTTTTCCTCGATCTGCTCCACCGTGGCGCCCTCCAGCAGCTTGGAAATGGCCTTCAGATTCCCGTTGCAGCCCCCTTCAAAGGAAATGTTACGGATCACATTCCCCTCGATGTCGAACCGGATGAACCGGGAGCAGGTGTTCTCCGTCTTGTACTCATAGCGCAAATGAAAAACCTCCTTGCATTGTTTATAATTTAATTGTTTCCAATTAAATTATAAACAATCGATTTTTACTTGTCAACCCCATTTTAATAGGGCCGCGCGCCTTTTCACAGCGAAAAAGCCCGCCCCGGTAGGAATGCCGAGGCGAGCTTGGGCGCCGCTAGGTGTCCAGCTTCCCGTAATAGAGAATATCCTTCTCCGCGTCGTAGACCGCGACGGTGAAATTGTAGGAAGGACGATCCAGAAAGGGGGTCTCCGTGTCCGAGTGGCGGTCCCAAAAGAAGTAATAGCCTTCCTCCACCTGAGGAAACAGGGGCTCGCCCGTGTCGTGGTCATACAAAATGGGGCCGAAGGTCGCGTCAGTCCCGTCCGGCTGGCGCTTGGTCACGCCGTAGAGGATCACCCGCACCTCCTCTTCCTGGATGGGAAACGCCTTCCAGCGGCTGTTTTCGGCATTCCGGAGCTGGTCCTCCACGGAATCGTCTGGGAATTGGATGGCGGCAAATTTTGTGCCGTCTCCGTGGAACCCTCCGTGGCTGTCCCAGTTGGCCAGCACCGTGCCGCCGGACAGCTCCAGCCCCAAAACGCCGCCCAGCTCCCGGTTCAGCGTGCCGATGGCGTCGCAGCTGGAGAACAGCTGGAAAAAGACCAGAAAAAATGCCAGAAATCTGATCATTCTTCCCGCCCCCTGTATTCCAGCAGGTCCCCGGGCTGGCAGTCCAGGGCCGCGCAGAGCTTGGCCAGGGTGGACAGCTTGACGGCCTTGGCCTTGCCGTTTTTCAGGATGGAGAGGTTGGCCATGGTGACCCCCACCCGCTGGGACAGCTCCGTGACGCTCATTTTCCGCTTGGCCAGCATCACGTCAATGTTGATGATGATCTCGTCTTCCATGGCGCGCCTCCTAGATCGTCAGATCGCTCTGCTCCTGGAGCGCGGCGGCCTTCCGCACCAGATGGGACAATGCCGCCGCCACCACGGAGATGGCGAATCCGGCGAAGGCCACCATCATGCTCAGCAAGAAAAAGCCGGGGTGGCTCATATTCAGCATCAAAAACACCATGTTGCCCAGAACAAAATACCCCGCGTCCCCTGCGGCCAGCCAGGCCACGCCTGTGAGATACCGGGCGTTCTCCATGGAGAAGGACCGGTCACGCCCAATGTTGGTGAAGATCATCCAGGCCAGCGCGAAGGCGGCGCAGCAGGGCAGGGCAGTGCCCCAGAGGAAGATCAGCCAGGGCCAAAAGCAGAAGGCATATTCAGGGTTGGCCCCCGCAATGCTTAGCCCCAAGCTGGGCAGAACCACGCCATACACCGCCAGGGCGCAGAGAGCCACCCCAATCAAAATGATTTTGAGCCACCGGGCCAAGGATTTCTGTTCCATAAAATCGCTCCTTTCAAATCTGTGGATACTCCGCCGTGAGTCCCTCGGGAATGTCGGTGACGGACCGCTCCTTCATCAATATCGCGCCGGCGTCCATGGTCAGGCTGCTGACGATCCACTGTTCCGGCGGCAGGTCCCGGTAGGCGTGAACCTGATCGTCCCGGTCCCCGTCCACATATCCCAGCAGCACGCCCCGGTCCGCCTTGGATACCACACAAAAGGGGATGTATTCCCGCCCCGCGTAAACCAGGGCGGAGACCTCCCCGAGATCCCGCCGGGTGTAGTTCCGAAGCGAAGCGGAATCATCCTGCCATCCGCAGCCGGTCACCAAGACCAGACACAAGACGGCGGCCAACAGCTTCTTCATATCACCGCCTCCTTTCAAGGGGCAGTATAGCACAGGATTTCTCGTAAGTCAAGCATAATTTATCGTAATTCAATAAAAATATGGCGTGGGACAAAAAACATCGGAACGAGCGATGGAACGTGGGGTCAATTACAAAACTAAGTACCAGTTTGCAAAAGTAAATGCGTAGGGAGGCAGATTCTTGCAAGACTAAAATCCGGCAAATCAAGAATTTTGGATTTTGCGGGAATTTACGAATGCAAACTGGAATTTACAAAACCAAATA
>CANRHF010000199.1 GCA_947630345.1 uncultured Oscillospiraceae bacterium
AGGTCCTGCGGGAGGCCGGGGCGGAGGTGCTGGGCATCGTGTCCATCTTCACCTATGGCATGGCCAAGGGCCTGGCCCGGCTGCGGGAGGCCCAAATTGAGAACACCAGCCTGACGGATTTCGACTGCATCGCCCAGGTAGCCGCCCAGGAGGGCTACATCGCCCCCCAGGATGTGCGCCGGCTGCTGGCCTTCCGGGACAATCCCTCTGACGAGAGCTGGATGGAGGCCCAGGCATGAAGGATCTCATCGACATTCGTGACCTGAGCCCCGAGGATCTCCAAAAGTTGACGGACACCGCCCTGGATATCATCGCCCGGCCGGAGGCTTACAGCCATTTGTGCCAGGGGAAAAAGCTGGCCACCCTGTTTTTTGAGCCCTCCACCCGGACCCGGCTCAGCTTCGAGGCGGCCATGTACGAGCTGGGGGGCCAGGTGCTGGGCTTCTCCCAGGCCAACAGCTCCTCCGCCGCCAAGGGGGAGAGCGTGGCGGACACCGCCCGGGTGGTAGCGTGCTACGCGGACATCATCGCCATGCGCCACCCATTAGAGGGCGCGCCGCTGGTGGCGGCCATCAACGCGAAAATCCCCATCATCAACGCCGGGGACGGGGGCCACAACCACCCCACCCAGACCCTGGCGGATCTGCTGACCATCCGCCGCCGGAAGGGCCGGTTCGACCACCTGACCATTGGCCTGTGCGGGGACCTGAAATACGGCCGGACGGTCCACTCTCTCATCGGGGCCATGTCCCGATATGAAGGGGTGAAATTCGTCCTGATCAGCCCGGAGGAGCTGCGGCTGCCGGAGTACGTCCGCCGGGATTTAGAGCAGGGGGGCATCCCCTATGAAGAAAACCGGGATCTGGAAAACGCCATGCCGGGTCTGGACGTGTTGTACATGACGAGGGTCCAGCGGGAGCGCTTTGCCAGTATGGAGGAGTACGAGCGCTTGAAGGATAGCTACATCCTGACGGTGGACAAGCTGAAAAACGCCAAGCCTGATATGTGCATCCTCCATCCGCTGCCCCGGGTCAACGAGATCAGCGTCCTGGTGGACAGCGACCCGAGAGCCTGCTATTTTGAGCAGGCCCTCAACGGCAAATTCATGCGGATGGCTCTGATCCTCCGGCTGCTGGGCATTCCGGGGGAGAAGCCTGCCCAAGAGGCACCGGAAGGGGAGCCGGTGCCGGGTCTGCGGTGCCGGAACCATCGGTGCATCTGCCAGGTGGAGCAGGAGCTTCCCCAGCGGTTCCGCCGGGACCGGGAGGGGGCATACCGGTGCCTGTACTGCGAGGCGCTGGCGGAAACCGAATGAAATCAATATCCGCCGGAAGAAAAACCTTCCGGCGGGTTGATTTTTTGAGCGGGATGGGCTATAATAGAAAAAATGTTCGATAAGGAGCCGCCGCTATGGAAACTCTGACAAAAAGGGAAGCCCGCCGGTTTCTGCTGCGCAAGCACGGCCTGCTGGGGGCCTATCGTTTTTCCGGAAAGGCGGGGGCCCTGGCCTTCCTCCACCAGGCCGGGTGCGTCCAGTTCGACCCCATCGATATCTGCGGGCGAAGCCCGGACCTAACCTTCCACGCCCGGGTGAAGGGCTTTTCCCGGCGGCAGCTTTGGGAGCTGCTGTACCGGGATCGGAAGGCGGTTGACTATTTCGACAAGAATCTCTCGATCATTCCGGTGGAGGACTGGCCCTTTTTTGCCCGGGAGCGGGCGGCACATTTGGATTCCGAGCGGAGCCGGGAGCGGCTCCGGGCGGTCCGGCCTCATATTTTGGCGGAGATCGCCCGCCGGGGGCCTCTCTGCGCCGGGGACTTTGAGATCGCGGAGAAGGTGGACTGGTATTGGAGCAGCACCTCCATTGCCCGGGCGGCGCTGGAGCACCTGTATTTTACCGGGGAGCTGGCCATCCACCACAAAAAGGGGAACCTCAAATACTATGACTTGGCCGAAAACTGCATCCCGCCGGTCCTTCTGGCCCAGCCGGATCCCCTCCCGGAGGATCACGCCCACCGAAAGTGGCGGGTCCTGCGGCGCGTCGGCGCCGTGGGCCTGCTGTGGGACCGGGGCTCCGACGCCTGGCTGGGGATCCCCGGACTTCAGGCGAAGGAGCGGTCCGCCATCTTCGCGGAGCTGACGGAGGAGGGAACGCTGCTGCCGCTGGAGGTGGAGGGCCTCCGCCTCTACTGCCTGGCGGAGGATCGGGCGCTGCTGGACGCCATTCGCACCGGGGACCGGTTCCGGCCCCGGTGCGAGCTGATCGCGCCGCTGGACAGCCTGCTCTGGGACCGGCGGCTTATCGAAGCGCTGTTTGGCTTTTCCTACCGATGGGAGATCTACACCCCCCAGGAAAAGCGGAAGTACGGCTACTATGTCCTGCCGGTACTCCATGGGGACGTCTTTATGGGCAGGGCGGAGCCGGTGTTCGACCGGGCCGCCGGTGTGCTGACGGTGAAAAACTACTACCCGGAGCCGGGGGTACCCCAGGACCCGGCAGCCTTGGACGGAGCCCTTCGGCGGCTGGAGACTTTTCTGCGGCGGGAATAAAAACCGGCCCCTGCCGGGACCGGTTTACATAACTTAAAACTGTTATTTTTCTTTCTTTTCCCAGGGCCAGCGGAATTTTTTCTTTGGCTCCGGGGCAGAGGGGGAGAGGGACTGGATCTCCTTTTCCGCGGGGTAGCCCTGCTTTGCCGCCCGGCGGTAGTATTCCAGGGCCTTTTCCCGGTCCGCCGTGACGCCGACGCCGCCCTCGTAGCACTTTCCCAGATAGTATTCCGCTCGGGACAGTCCCTGCTCCGCCGCCTTGGCGAACCACAGATAAGCGGAGGCCGGATCCCGCTCCACGCCCCGGCCGGTAAAGTAGCACATGGCCAGGCTGCACTGGGCTCGGGCGCTTCCGGCCTGGGCGCCCTGACGGTACAGGGCGACGGATTGCTCCCAGTCCTGCTCCACGCCGATGCCGGCCTCATAGCAGGCGCCCAGACTGGCGGCGGCCTCGGTATAGCCGCCCTCCAGGGCGGCACGGTAGAGGGCAGCCCCTTTCTGGGGATCCTTGGCCACACCCACGCCCCGCTGGAAGCACTCCCCTAAGTAGTACTGGCCCCGGGGAAAGCCCTGATCGGCGGACTTTTGGAACCACTCCGCCGCCTTGCCGTAGTCCCGGGGAAAAGCGACGCCCCAATAGTAGAAGCAGCCCAAAAAGCTCTGGGCCTGAGGGTCGCCCCTTTCCGCCGCCTGGCGGTACAGCTCGGCGGCCTGCACCTTGTCCATGGCGGTGCCCCGGCCCAATTCATAGCAAAG
>CANRHF010000200.1 GCA_947630345.1 uncultured Oscillospiraceae bacterium
GTCCGCAGGTGAGAAAATCATAATCCCAGACGGTAAAGCAGTGATCGATGACGGCCTTCACCGCCTCCGGCATCAGCCCCCGGCCCCAGTAGTCCTTTGCCAGGACGTAGCCGATCTCCCGGCCCAGCCGGTCCGGCGCGGGGTCCTCGGACCGTTCCAGCCGCTCCAGGCCGATGGAGCCGATCACATGGCCGCTTTCCTTCAAAACCAAGGCGAAGGTCTTTTTCTCATCGATAAATCGCCGTAGGACCGCCCGGCTTACCTCCCGGTTCTCATGGGGCCGCCAGCCTGCCATCGGACCCACGCCGTCCACGCTGGCGTAGGCGAAAAAATCCTCCAGATCCTCCTCCTCCCAGGGCCGGAGGAGGATCCTGGGCGTTTCCAAATGAACCTTTGTCACATCCACAGGGGCGTCCATGGCGGTTCTCCTTTCAGTTTCTTTTCAATATAGCCGAAAAGGGAAGGGCTGTCAAGAAAAAAAGATTGCTATTTTTCATCGGTTGACTTATAATAGATAAAATGCCAAAATTCGAGGTGTCCTGCAATGGCAAACGATCAAAAACTCAATCTCACCATGCTC
This sequence comes from uncultured Oscillospiraceae bacterium, assembly GCA_947630345.1. GTDB lineage: Bacteria > Bacillota > Clostridia > Oscillospirales > Oscillospiraceae > Faecousia. The sequence continues at coordinate 581 of CANRHF010000200.1, forward strand.
TGCGATTTTTATGAGCTGACCATGGGCAACGGCTACTTTGAAAAGGGCTACGGCGACCGGATCTGCTATTTTGACGTGTTCTTCCGCCAGTGCCCCGACGGAGGCGGCTTCGCCATCGCCGCCGGGCTGGAGCAGATCGTGGACTATATCCAGAATCTCCACTTCACGCCGGAGGATATCGAATATCTCCGGGGCCGGAATCTGTTTTCTGAGGAATTTTTGGCCTATCTGGCGGATTTTCACTTCACCGGCGACATCTGGGCCGTGCCCGAGGGTACGCCCATATTCCCCAAGGAGCCCATTCTCACGGTCCGGGCCCCGGCCATCGAGGCCCAGCTGATCGAGACCTTCCTGCTGCTCAGTGTGAACCACCAAAGCCTCATCGCCACCAAGGCCAACCGGGTGGTCCGGGCGGCCCAGGGCCGGACGGTGCTGGAATTCGGCTCCCGCCGGGCCCAGGGGGCGGACGCCGCCATTCTGGGCGCCCGGGCGGCCTACATCGGCGGCTGCAACGGAACCGCCTGCACCATCTCCGACCAGCTCTACGGGGTCTACGCCGGGGGCACCATGGCCCACGCCTGGGTTCAGATGTTCGACTCGGAGTACGAGGCCTTCAAGGCCTACTGCCAGCTCTATCCCCACAACGCCACCCTGCTGGTGGACACCTACAACACCCTCCGTTCCGGGGTCCCCAACGCCATCCGGGCGTTTAACGAGGTCCTGAAGCCCCTGGGTATTGAGGACTGCGGCATTCGGCTGGACTCCGGGGACATGACCTATCTGACTTGCCAGGCCCGGAAGATGCTGGACGAAGCGGGCTGGACCAAGTGCAAGATCTCCGTTTCCAATTCTCTGGACGAGTATATCATTCAGGACATTCTCCGCCAGGGGGCGAAAATCGACATGTTTGGCGTGGGCGAGCGGCTGATCACCGCCCGCAGCGAGCCGGTGTTCGGCGGGGTGTACAAGCTGGCGGCGGTGGAAAAGCCCGACGGCTCCATCGTGCCCAAGATCAAGATCTCCGAAAATGTGGGCAAGATCACGAACCCCCATTTCAAGAAGCTCTACCGGTTCTTCGGCAAGGACACCGGCAAGGCCATTGCCGACTACCTGTGCGTCTATGACGAGCGGGTGGACGACTCCGGCGAGCTGGAGATTTTCGACCCGGAGGCCACCTGGAAGCGGAAGACCGTCTACAATTTTGAGGCCAAGGAGCTGCAGGTGCCGATTTTCCAGGGCGGCAAGCTGGTGTACCGGTGCCCCAGCCTGGAGGAGATCCGGGCCTACTGCCTGTCCCAGGTGGACAAGCTCTGGGACGAGGTCAAGCGGTTCGACAACCCCCAGACATATTATGTTGACCTCTCCCAAAAGCTCTGGGATATCCGTGATCAACTCCTGAAGAGCAACGGAAAAGGATGAATATGAAGAAAGGAAGCGCGGCCTCCATGGCCTTCGGCGGCGTGCTGGGGGCCCTGGCGGTGATGATCCAATATTTGGGCGGCTTTATCCCCATCGCCACCTATCTGTGCCCCGGGATCGCCATTTTGCTTTGCTGGCTAGTGGCTCGCCAGTGCGGCAACAGGGTGACTTGGGCCTGGTATGCCGCCGTGGCGGTGCTGTCGCTGCTCCTGGGGCCCAACAAGGAGGCGGCGGGGGTGTTCCTGGTGCTGGGATATTACCCGATCTTAAAGCCCCGGCTGGACGCGGCCAAGCTGGGCTGGCTGGGGAAGCTCTTGGTGTTCAACGCCGGCGTCTGCGCATTGTATGGGGTGATGATCTATGTCTCCGGCCTGGAAGAGGTGATCGGAGAAAACGAGAGCCTGGGGGCTTGGATGCTGGTCATTCTGCTGGTGATGGGTAACATCACCTTTTTCCTCCTGGACTTCCTGCTGACCCTGCTGGAGCGCCGGGCCCGGAACATGAAAAAGGGCAAGAGCCCCGGCTCCGGCGAGAAGCAAGATGGATGACTGGTATCTGTATATCCTGGAGTGCGGAGACGGGACCCTCTACACCGGTATTGCCCGGGACGTGGAGCGCCGTCTGGAGGCCCATCGAGCCGGGAAAGGCGCCAAGTACACCCGGGGCCGGGGACCGCTGATCCTGCGCTACACCGAGCGCTGCGGCCCCCACAGCCAGGCCCTTCGCCGGGAGCTGGCGGTGAAGGCCCTGAGCCGGGAGGAAAAGCTTGCCCTGTGCGGACAAAAATAGCCGGAAGGGGAGGACCCTTCCGGCTTTTCATATTTTATAAGGTGACCAGTCCTGCCTCCACCAGCTTTTGCAGGCTCAGCAGGATGCCCAGCTTGGCATGATACCAGGTCAGCCCCCCCTGAAAGTACACCGCGTAAGGAGGCCGGATGGGCCCGTCGGCGGACAGCTCGATGGACGAGCCCTGCACGAAGGCCCCCGCCGCCATGATGACTTGGTCCTCATACCCCGGCATATCCCAGGGCAGGGGGGTGGCGAAGGAGTCCACCGGGGCGGCGGCCTGGATGCCCTTGCAGAAGGCTTCCATGGCCTCCTTGCTCCCCAGCTCCACCGCCTGGATGATGTCGTGCCGGGGTTCCGCCCCGTTCGGGACGCAGGCAAAACCCAGGGGCTCGTAGAGATTGGCGGCGAAGATGGCGCCCTTTTCCGCGCCGGCCACCACCGTGGGCGCCAGGAACAGGCCCTGGTACAGCGCCGGC
>CANRHF010000201.1 GCA_947630345.1 uncultured Oscillospiraceae bacterium
CAGCTTGGTCCCGGCGGGAATTGCCTTGTCCAGAAGATACCGGATGAAGCCGGGGTGGGCGTTGCGCTTGATGGAGTCCCGCATCACATTGGTGCAGATCAGATAGTCCGGCTTTAGGCCCCCGTACACCAGCAGAGAACTGCGCTCGTCCACCTCCAGCACGGCGGCGTCGGTCTTTACCCGGCCGGAAAGGGTGGCGTTCTCCAGCAGCGCGGCGACCACGCCCCCCTGGATATTGGAGCCCAGGGCGTTGTTGGCCACCGTGTAGCCACTTTTCCGCAGCAAGGAGGTGAGGAGGTTGCTCACCGTGGTTTTCCCGTTGGTGCCGGTGACGGCGATCACCGTCTTGGGCGGAATGATGTGTGCCAGAATGTCCGGACACAGCTTCACCGCCAGCTTTCCCGGCAGATAGGAGGCGTTGCGGCCCAGGAGCCGCATGGCCAGCCTGACGGCCTTGGCCATCCAGAGGGCGAAGTAAAACCGCAGCTTTTTCAAAAAATCACGTCTTCTCTATCCGAAATTTTTACAGGATCTCCCGGACCGACTTTTTCAGCAGCTCCAGGCCCCGCATGAGAATCGGTTCCTCGATCACCAGCGGCGGCATCAGCTTGAGAACCTGGTTGTCCCGGCCCACCCGCTCGGCGATCAGGCCGTTGTGGAAGCAGGCGGCCACCAGGGGCTTGGTCATGTCCTTGCCGAAGGCGCCGAAGTCCACGCCCCAGAGAAGCCCTAAGCCCCGGTATTGGATTCGGCTGTCCAGGGGCGCAATCTCGTCCCGAAGGAAGGCCTCCACCAGCTTGCCCTTTTCCTGGACCTGCCGCTCCACCTGGTCCTCCACCATGATCTCCAGGCCCGCCAGGCCCGCCACCATGGACAGCTGATTGCCCCGGAAGGTGCCGGTGTGCTGGCCGGGCTCCCAGAAATCCAGCTCGGGCTTGAACAGCACCAGGCTCAGCGGCATGCCGCAGCCGCCGATGGACTTGGACAATGTCACGATGTCGGGCACGATCCCCGCCCGCTCGAAGGAGAAGAAGGTGCCGGTCCGGCCGTTGCCCACCTGAATGTCGTCTACCATCAGCAAAATGCCATACTTGTCGCACAGTGCCCGCAGACGCTGGAGCCACTCCACCGGCAGTACATAGATGCCGCCGTCGGCCTGCAGGGTCTCAATCACCACGGCGGCGGGCTTTTCCGCGCCGGAGTGGTCGTCGGTCAGCAGCCGCTCCATGTAGTCGATGGTGTCCAGCTCCGGGAACATATAGGGTGCGGGGACGTGGACCACGTTCCCCATGGCCGCTCCGGCGCCCTCCCGGCTGGACCGGTCGGTGGTCAGGGCCAGAGCGCCCAGGGTCATGCCGTGGAACGCGCCCATCAGGGCAAAGACGGTCTGCCGCCCGGTGCTCTTCCGGGCGATCTTCAGCGCCGCCTCCACCGCGTTGGTGCCGGTGGGGCCGGCGAACTGGATCTTGTAATTCAGGCCCTTCTTTTCCAGGATGTTCTTTTCAAAGTATTCCAGAAACGCCCGCTTGGCGGGGGTATAAAAGTCCATACCGTGGAGGATTCCATCGTTTTCCAGATATTCGATCATCCGCTTCTTCATTTTGTCCGGATTGTGGCCGTAGTTCAGGGCGCCGGAGCCGGCGAAGAAATCCACATATTCCCGGCCCTCCTCGTCCCAGATCAGGGCCCCCTTGGCCCGGGTGAGGACGGTGGGGAAGCTGCGGCAGTAGGAACGGACGTTGGACTCGTAGTTTTCAAAAACCGAGGTGTTCATTTTAAGACTTCCTTATTTTAGGATGGGAAACGCTACGCACAATATACCACAGCCCACCGGTAAAATCAAGGGTTCAGTTTGGAACAATCGGTGAATCCTGCAGAATGTGCCGAATTATCCGCAGTTTGAGAATTGCCTCTTGTAAAAATTGCCGGAATGAAATATAATAGGATGGTCAAAAAGCGCACCCGCCGGGGCCGCCCGGCAAATAGATTGTTAAGGAGGACTTTTTTCATGAAATTCCAAAAGAAAGCGGTCATCTTCGACCTGGACGGGGTCATCTGCTTCACCGACAAGTTCCATTACCTGGCCTGGAAGGCTCTGGCGGACCGGCTGGGCATCTATTTTGACGAGAAGATCAACGACCGGCTCCGGGGCGTCAGCCGCATGGCCAGCCTGGAGATCATTCTGGAGCGGGCGACCAAGGAGTATACCCAGGCGGAGAAGGAAGCCTTCGCGGAGGAGAAGAACAATACCTACCGGGAGCTGCTGAAAAACATGAGCCCCAAGGACCTGACCGACGAGGTCCGGGACACCCTAAACGAGCTCCGGGCGCGGGGCTACAAGCTGAGCATCGGCTCCTCCAGCAAGAACACCAAGTTCATTCTGGGCCAGATCGGCCTGGGGGACTTCTTCGACGCCATTGCCGACGGCACGGACATCACCCGTTCCAAGCCCGATCCCGAGGTGTTCCTGAAATCCGCTGAGAAGCTGGGCATCGACCCGGCGGACTGCGCCGTGGTGGAGGACGCCAAGGCCGGCATCCAGGCCGCCAAGGCCGGCGGTATGACCGCCCTGGCCCTGTTTGGCGACGCCAAGGGCTGTGGCGAGGAGGACTACGACCTCAAGAGCTTCTCCGACCTGCTGAACATTCTGTAAGCGGTGGAGGGACTTTCCATGAGACCCTATGGGTTTGGCATCGATATCGGTGGCACCGCCATCAAGCTGGGCCTGTTCCACACCGAGGGGGAGCTGCTGGAAAAGTGGCAGATCCCGACCCGCCGGAAGGACCTTGGCAAATGGGTCCTGCCCGACGCCCTGGATTCCGTCCGGGCCAAAATGGCGGAGCGGGGCATCGGCTGGGACCAGGTGGAGGGCGTCGGCATGGGCGTCCCCGGCCCCGTCACCGAGGACGGCACGGTGCTGCGCTGCATCAACCTGGGCTGGGACGTGTTCAACATCCCCAACGCCGTGAAAAAGATGGAGCCCCATATTGAAAACATTCAGGTCTCCAATGACGTGAACGCCGCAGCCCTGGGCGAGCTGTGGCTGGGCGGGGCCAAGGGCCGCTGGAGCGCCGTGATGGTCACCCTGGGCACCGGCATCGGCGGCGGCATCGTGGTGGGCCATAAGATGATCTACGGCAGCGGCGGCGCCGGCGGCGAGATCGGCCATATCTGCATCGAGCCCGACGAGCCGGTGCGCTGCAAATGCGGCGGCCGGGGCTGCCTGGAGCAGTACTGCTCCGCCACCGGGCTGCTG
>CANRHF010000202.1 GCA_947630345.1 uncultured Oscillospiraceae bacterium
CGATGGGTACGCCGATGATGATGGCTCCGGCGGTTCCGTATATGGATGTAAGGATCAACGGGAGAATCCCGTACTGACCCCCACTCGCCGCCCAGGTCTTTCCGAAAAGGAACTGGAAAAGGCCGATTTCCCGAATGGCCGGAATCCCTGAGATCACGAGATATATGGTAATGAGCAGGACAAACCCCACTGCCACCAGTCCGCACAGGGTAAAGAGGACCTGCATGGCCCTCTCTACCGCTTTTAATTTCGCCCTTTTCATATTAGTTCGGATACACAGCGCCGGCTGCGGTAATATACTCTGCCGCTTCCTCGCTGGACGCGAAGTCCAGAAACGCCTGTGCCGCTTCAGAAAGTTCCACGCCGTCTTTTGTGACCATCACAAAGGGGCGCTGGATGGTATAGCTCCCGTCTTTGACTGTGGCCTCGCTGGGGGCGACGCCATTCACCTTTAGGGCGGCTACTGTATCGTTCACAGCGGAAAGGGAGGCGTAGCCGATGGCGTTTTCATTGGAAGCGACGTTGCCGATGACATCGCCGGTGGAGCCGTATTCATTGGTATAGACGCAGGCGCCTTCCACGCCCACAATTTCCTCAAAGGCGCTGCGGGTCCCGGAGCCGTCCTCACGTCCATAGACCGCGATGGGCGCGTCCGCGCCGCCAAGATCTAGCCAGTTCGTGATCTTCCCGGTGAAAATATCCGCGATCTGCTGCGTGGTCAGATCCGTTACGGTATTCTTCGGGTTTACAACCACCGCGACGCCATCCAGCGCCACCACATGGGCCACCGCGCCCTGATCCACTTCTTCCTGCTTCAGTTCACGGCTGCTTAGGCCGATGTCGCAGGTGCCGTCCAGCACACCGCTGATGCCGGAGCCGGAACCGGTGCCGGAGTAGTTGACGGTGATATTCGGTTCTTTTTCCTTAAACGCTTCGGTCAGCGCGCCCATCACGTCCGCCATGGAGGTGGAACCGTCTGTGTTGACCGTTCCCCCCTTTTGCTGCCCAAAGCAGCCCGCAAGCGCCGATACCATGAGGACCGCGGCGAGGGCTAATGTCAAAAGTTTCTTCATCTTAAAATTCTCCTTTGCGTTTTTTCCCTTTTGGGTACAGCTACATGATAGCCTCGCAAAATCAAATCCGTTATCTGCTTCATGTAAAATGGATGTAAAATTGATCTGGCGTTCATCTTAGGCGTTCTCTTTTCCGTCGCCGTCCGAATTCAGTCCGGCACGACGACATATCGCTTCAACGGCAGCTATGACGGATCAAGAGGCCTGCCTGAAAAACTGCTCAGCCACAGGGCAAAGCAGTCTGACGAGGGGGCCTCTTGAGCTTAAACCTCTGCCCGAAACCGGCTCAAATTCGGCTCATAGCCTGTCGGCGGGCTTTCGCTTGACCCACACGCTGACTCACACGGCGAAAAAAGCGGACGGAGACAACGGAAAAATAAGCGTCAAAGAGGATGAGGGGGCATTTTTATGTACTCCCGCCATAGTCATTTTTAAGAAAGAAAGGCAGTGGAAAAGCTCTTGCGTTTGTGCTATAATTGTAGGTAGTTGTGTAAGCGATTCGATTTACACATTATTTGAGAATTCTGGATGAGCGAGCAGTGAGGTTATGGATTATAAGGTAGCAATTTGCGATGATTCAGAATCGGATCGGGAGAAAATTGCCGGAATGGTCCGCCGGTGGGCGGAGGCGTCGGGAAATGATGTCTTCATGTCGGTATTCCCGTCCTCGGAGAGCTTTCTCTTTCAATACGCCGAAAACAAGAATTACGACATTCTCCTGCTGGACGTGGAGATGCGGGAGCTGTCCGGCATTGACCTTGCCAAGCGCGTAAGGGCGGAGCGGGGACGGGCGGAGATTGTGTTCATCACCTCCCACTTTGAGTTCATCGCCGAGGGATACGAGGTGGACGCGCTGCACTACCTTGTCAAACCGGTAGCGGAACAGAAGCTCTTTGAAGTGCTGGACCGCGCGGCGGAGAGACTGGCTGTGGAGCCGCCATCGGTGGTTGTCAACTGCGATGGCGGAACGGTGAAGCTGTTGGAGGCGGATATCCTCTATATAGAATCTTTCGCCCACTATATTGAAATTCACACCTGTACGGACGTATACAGGCTCAAGGAGAGCATCACCGCCTTCGGGGAGCGGATTTCCGACGACTTTTTCCGCGCCCACCGCTCCTACATCGTCAATCTCCGGGCTGTGGAGCGCATCTCCCGCTCGTCCCTGCGGCTTGCGGGCGGGGCGGAGATTCCCCTGGCCCGCGGGAAATACGACGATGTGAACCGGGCGTTTATTGAGAGGAATTGATTTGCTGACATGCTGAAACGGACCTATTTGAAGCTGGTGGAGTACCAGACGGAGCAGTCAAAACAGCACCTGGAGGAGGTGCGGAGCATCCACCGGGAGATGCGGGGCTACAAGCACGATTTCCACAACCATCTCCAGACCCTGAAAAGCTATCTGGACGCCGGGGACACGGACAGGGCGCGGGAATATCTTCTCGAGCTGGACCGGCGGCTCATGAACGTGGATACCCTTCTCAAAACCGGAAACGTGTCCCTGGACGCCATCCTGTCGGCGAAGCTGGCCCAAGCGAAGAGCGAGAACATCGCCGTCACGGTGAAGGCCAACGTTCCGGAGGGGCTGACGGTCAGCGACCTGGAGCTTTCCATCGTGGTGGGAAACCTCCTGGACAACGCCATCGAGGCCTGCAAGTTGTCCACGGACGAGAAGTTCATCCGCCTCTACATCGGCATGAAGGGGAAGATGCTCTACTTTTCCATGCTCAATTCCGCCGGGCCCAAGCGGGAGAAGGCGGGGAGCCTCTTCGCCACCTCCAAATCCGGGGCCCACGGCTTTGGGCTCAAGAGGGCCGAGGCTATCATCAAGGACCACGGCGGCTGGGTCAAATACAACAGCGAGGACGGGGCCTTCACCTCGGAATTTCTGGTCCCGGCGCTTCCTTGACACACGCAAAAACGCAATTCGTGCACCGCTGGCGACAGTTGGTGCACGAATTTTCTTTTTTTATCCGGTCTATGCTATGATGGGCGCGAAAGGGGTGAAATGCCTTGGAATATGAAAAGAACCCAAACAAAAAGCCGTATAAATCGGTGCTGAGCAACGCCTGGTGGAGCCTCCGGGGGATGATTCACGGCACGCCGGTGTCGCTGCTGGTGATGGTGCTGGAGATTCC
>CANRHF010000203.1 GCA_947630345.1 uncultured Oscillospiraceae bacterium
GCAGGGGCACAAGGACTTGAACCCTGAGCCTACGGTTTTGGAGACCGCCGCTCTACCAATTGAGCTATACCCCTATCTATTTTTCTATAATAAAAGGGCGTGCCTGAACACTCTGGTGGGCCTTCAGGGATTCGAACCCGGGACGATCCGGTTATGAGCCGGAGGCTCTGACCAACTGAGCTAAAGGCCCGGAAAATTGCCGGATGGAACCGGGCAAGTTGTATTGTACCATCCTTTCCTCCGGCTGTCAAGAAAAAACTTTCGGTTCCTTCATTTTTTCGGAAAAGTGGGCAGAGTCCCTGCGCCGGGCTCCCGCTAATGGGGAACCCGGTCCTCTTCTCTCACTTGGGTGATGGTCCCGCCTCCCACCACCAGATCTCCTTGGTAAAGCACCACCGCCTGGCCGGGGGTGATGGCCCGCTGGGGCTGATCGAAAACCACCCGGACCCGCCCATCCGCCATGGGATAGGCGGTAGCAGGCTGCTGGGCCTGACGGTAGCGGGTCTTGGCCTCCACCCGGAGAGGCTCCCGAAGGCTGTCGAAGGGGAACCAATTCCAGTCCTCCCCCACCAGCTCCCGGCGGTACAGCGCCGCCTCCGGGCCCACGGTGACGGTATTGGCAGCCATGTCCTTGGCGCAGACGTACACCGGCGTCCCCATGGCCAGGCCCAGACCCTTCCGTTGGCCCAAGGTATAGGCCACCGCTCCCCGATGTCGGCCCAAAACCCGGCCGCTTTGATCCAAAAAATCTCCCTGGAGGTAGGACTTTTCCATGTACCGCTCCAAAAAGGCCACATAGTCCCCGACCGGCACAAAGCAGATGTCCTGACTGTCCCGCTTTTGGGCATTGATGAAGCCCTGCTCCCGGGCGATGGCCCGGGTCTGCTCTTTTGTCAGTTCCCCCAGAGGGAACCAGAGCTTTGCCAGAACTTCCTGGGTCAGCATGGCAAGGACATAGCTCTGATCCTTCCCGGGATCCACCGCTTTATATAATAGGTATCGGTCCCCCTCCCGGCGGATCCGGGCATAGTGGCCCGTGACCAGGACCTGGCAGTCCAGAATCTCCGCCCGGCGAAGCAAAGAGCCGAATTTGAGATAGCGGTTGCAGTCGATACAGGGATTGGGCGTCAATCCTTCCTCGTAGCAGCGGGCAAATTTGTCCATGACCTCCCGGCGGAAGGTCTGCTGTTCGTTAAACACATAGTAAGGCATCCCCAGCCGGAAGGCCACCGACCGGGCATCCTCCACATCCTCCAGGGAGCAGCAGGTACTCTCCATGGGAAGGCCCAGCTCCTGATTGTCATACAGCCGCAGGGTGGCCCCCATGCACCGGTAGCCCGCCCGGCATGTGAGATAGGCGGCAACGGAGCTGTCCACACCCCCGCTCATGGCTATGAGCGCCTTCTTTTCCGCCATGTCCCCACCTCCCGCTTTGGCGTTTTCCGGTATTTTATCACATTTTTATGAAAAACGCAACCGGGAGCCTTAGGAATGAATAATGTAACTTATTTGTTAATTTAATATGGAAACCAGGAGTTTTACTTCCTAAATTATGGAAATAGTCCCTTTTCTTTCCAGCGAATCCAATCTTTTTTTCGAAAAATAAGTAACAAAGTGTAATTTTTTCGTGAAACAGGGGTTGCATTTTACGGCAAACTTTGCTATAATACGGGAAAACCACGAAAGTGAGGAAATCCACCGCATGAAACGACGAATCGTGTGCATCGCGCTGTCGATGATCCTTCTGATCGGCCTGGTCCCGTTCCCGGCCCATGCCGAATCCAATATGGTCACCAGCGATGCCTGTGTCGCGCTGCTAAAAGAAATGGAAGGGTTCTGCGCCTACCCCTACTGGGATGTGAGCCAGTACTCCATCGGCTACGGCTCCGGCATCAGCAACGCGGATGCCGCGCGGCTCATGGACACCGGCATCACCGAGGCCGAGGCGGAATACCTCCTGCGGGCATATCTTTCCAGCTTTGAGGGCGCCCTGAATAAATTTATCGACGCCTGCGGTTTGAATTTGACGCAGAATCAGTTCGACGCCCTGCTGCTGTTCACCTACAACGTAGGCGACGGCTGGACAAACCTGAACGGCGTGGGCAACTTCCGGGACGCCATCCGCAACGGCACCACCGGCAACGAGCTGCTCTTCCGGATCACCCAATGGTGCAACGCCGGCGGCGTGGTCATGGACACCCTGGTGGAGCGGCGGCTGAAGGAAGCCAATATGTACTTAAACGGGGTCTACTCCAACGTCATGCCCCAGCAGTATTCCTACGTCCGCTACAACCCCTGCGGCGGCACCACCGACGCGCCGGTGCAGGGCTTTGAAGTGGGTACCGGTGCGGTCCCCATGGCGGAGGCTACCTACATCGCTGAGGAAAACGGCGTCATGGTGGAATACACCTTCGAGGGCTGGTACACCTCCCGGCTGGGCGGCACCCTGGTCACTGAGCTGGGGGAGAATCAGCGGTGTGCCACCCTTTACGCCCATTGGAGCGTGGACGGCACCCCGATCGACACCACCGAGCAGATCCCCGACGGCAACAACATCGAGTCGGTGGAGGTTGTGGTGGACGCCGACTGGGTCAACCTGCGGGAAGGCCCGGGCCTGGACTACGGCATTGTGGGCCGGGCCTATGACGGCGAAAAGCTGACCATCACCGCCACCCACAAGGCCGACGGCTATCAGTGGGGCAAATTCGACCGGGGCTGGATCGCCCTGTGCTACACCAACTTTGACCAGGTGGTCAACACCGCCGCCGGCACGAATCCCCAAAATCCGTCCGATCCCCAGACCACTGCCCCTGCCAAGGGCGTCATGGGCACCGTCACCGCCGAAAGCGGACTGTGTGTCCGCTCCGGGCCTGGCACCAACAATACCGTTGTGGGCTACCTGAGCAACCGGGAGCGGGTGGAGGTGACCGGCCAGCAGTCCGCCGGCGGCAGCCTCTGGGGAAAAATCGCCCAGGGCTGGATCTGCCTGGACTATGTGAAGCTGGACGGCCCCCTGCCCTCTCAGGAAAAGCCCAAGCCCACGGAGCCCCCGGCAACGGATCCCACCGATCCTTCGGCATCGGAACCCACCGATCCTCCGGCCACTTCGGAGCCCACTAGTCCCTCGGAGGAGACCAAGCCCGCCGAATCCACCCAGCCGCCGGAAGAAACCAAGCCCGCCCCGGAGGAACCCAAAACCGTCAAGGGTA
>CANRHF010000204.1 GCA_947630345.1 uncultured Oscillospiraceae bacterium
GCGCCGGACATCATCCAGACGGATAACGGCGGTGAGTTTACCTACACGCAAAAGACCAATCGAATCCATCCACTGGACGTGCTGTGCAGCCGCCTCCATATCCAGCACAAGACGATCCGACCCAGGACGCCCTGGCATAACGGGAAAGTGGAACGCAGTCACAGAAACGACCAGGAGCGCTTCTACAATCATCTCAGCTTCTACTCATACGAAGACTTGAAGATTCAAATGAAGCGGTACTTACGTCGGTCGAACCGCATTCCCATGTCGGTATTGGGATGGAAGACGCCGATCCAGAAACGGCAGGAGCTGGAAGCCGCCCGGATTTGCTGACTTCGGTCGGGCTCCGCCCTCCCTTCGTCAGCAAATCCGCTCCCTAGAAACGAAAACTCTTTCGCTTTTTTTCAGTCTCACATCATTGACAAATGAACATGTTTCAGTGCCAGCCCGGCGCGAAGGAAAAGGGTGCGTCCTGCTCGGAATTCCAGTTTCGGACGGTGCATTTGGCGCAGGACGGGAACTTGGGCACCTTGAGACCCGGGAATGTGATGACCTCCAGCTCCAATCCGCACTCCGTCTGCCGGGCCCGGTAGTCCAGCACGCTGGTCCAGGAGAGCAGCAGCTCCTCCAGAATGGTCAGCACCCGGTCCGTGCCCGGCGCTGCGGTAAGATCCACAATCCGCGCCGTCTTGGCGCCGCAGCCGCAGGACTCCTGGGCGAAGCGGCCCAAATAGCCGGTGCGCCAGGTCAGGGATGGGTCCGCCCGGGGCGTCAGGGTGATCTCCCCCCGGACTCCCGGGAGCACCGGAATGCCGCTGCTGTCCACAATGCGCACGTCGTATTCGCTCTCCCGAACGTGGATCCCCAGACTGTTCTGGCAGGAAAAGCCCGCCACCACTGTGCTGCCGCCGGGGTCAAAGCAGCCCCAGAGCCGGCTGTCCAGGCCCTTCTGGATCCCCTCCAGCATCCAGCCGGTGCAGGGAGTACCCGCCAGCAGCACATTGCGGACATACAGCGGCGTTGCCGTGGCCCGGGCGACCTTGGTCAGGCCCAGGATTACCGGGGGCGGCCCGGCGATCACCGTGGCCCGGCTGGAAAAGGTCTGCCGCAGCAGGCTTTTCCAACGGAAGTCCGGCCCCCAGAACACCGGCTGCCCGCCCAGACGGCGGATGGCCTCCTCTAAGAGCGCGCCGGTGCTGCCCGGAGCGCGGTTTTTAAAGCATAAAAGCACCCGCTCCTGCCGCCGCAGGAACTGGCCAATACATTCCTCAAGATAATCCAGTGTCCGTTCCAGAGCGTCAGGGGCACCGGTCAGAGCCAATAGCCGCTCCAATGGGGTACGCTCCATGACTACACCTCCTAGTTTTCATATTTTACACAAAAAAATACAGCTTTGTCAACTGTTTTTGTGTATATTTATCAACTAGCTTTTTATCAAATGTACTCCAATGGCGAACACCCGTTGACAGCCACTTTCGGCGCTGTCCTCAGCGGAAATACAAGCCGCCCGGGGAACATCCCCGGGCAGTTTAGCCTCAGATATTCGATTCCAGCCAGGATCGCAATTCCGCAAGTCCCGCTTCGCTCATGGGGAAGCTCCGCTCCCCCTCCATTTGGCTCAGCTCATAGCACTTCTCCCCGTGCCAAAAGGCGGCGGTGATGGAGCTGCGCTCCATGTCAACCTCCTTGGGTGTCTTCTTCACAATGACAGGCGCCGCCCGGAACCGGAAGGCCCCCCGGGAGCCGGTGAAGATGTTGTCCATGGCGAAGGTGTGCAATGTGGGCAAAAACAGCGGCTCGCTCATTTGGTCAGCTCTTCCATCTCATCCAGCAGCTCGCCAAAGAGCTGGAGGGCCTGGTTCACCGGCTCGGGGCTGTTCATATCCACGCCGGCGTCCCGCAGCAGACTGATGGGATCCTTGGTGCAGCCGCCGGAGAGGAAGCGCAGATAGTCCTTCACGGCCCCCTCCCCTTCCCGCAGAATCCGGCGGGACAGGGCGATGGCGGCGGAGTAGCCCGTGGCGTACTGGAAGACATAGTAATTGTAATAGAAATGGGGGATCCGGGCCCATTCCATGGAGATCTGGTCGTCCACCACGATATCCGGGCCGTAGTAGAGCCGGTTCAGCTTCCCATATTCCTGGGCCAGCAGCTGGGCGGTGAGGGTCTTCCCCTGGCCGGTCAGCTCGCCCATCAGCCGCTCAAACTCGGCGAACATGGTCTGGCGGTAGATGGTGCCCCGGAAATCGTCCAGATAGTGGTTGATCAGGTAGGCCCGCTCCTTTTTATCCGTGGTCTTGCCCAGCAGATGCTCCATCAGCAGCGCCTCGTTGCAGGTGGAGGCCACCTCCGCCACGAAGATGACGTAGCCCGCGTCGATGGGCCGCTGGGCATGGGTGGAGTGGTAGGAATGGAGGGCGTGGCCCATCTCGTGGGCCAGGGTGAACTGGTTGTCCAGGGTGCCGTTGTAGTTGAGCAGCACATAAGGATGCACGTCCCCGCCGGCGGAATAGGCGCCGCTGCGCTTGCCCACGTTGGGGTAGACGTCGATCCAGCGGTTGTCGAAGCCCTCCTTCAGGATCCGGCGGTAGTCCTCGCCCAGAGGGGCCAGGGCCTCATACACGGTCTGCTTGGCCTGGGCAAAGGGGATCTGCCGGTCCACGCCGGGGACCAGCTGGGTGTAAATGTCGTAAAAACGCAGCTCGTCCAGCCCCAGCAGCTTTTTCCGCAGGCGGATATAGCGGTGCAGCTTGTCCAGATTCTGGTGGACCGCCTCGATGAGGTTGTGGTACACGCTCACCGGCACCTCCGTCCGGTCCAGGGCGGCCTCCAGGCTGGAGCCGTACTTCCGGGCCTGGGCGTAGAATTTGAGCTTCTTGAACTGGCCGTTGAGCAGGGCGGCGGAGGTGTTCTTAAATTCGTCCAGCCGGCCGTACAGGGAGTCATAGACATTTTTGCGGAGGGTCCGGTCCGGGCTCTCCTCCAGGGGCACAAAGGTGGCCTGGGTCACGGCGTGAAGATTCCCCCGGCTGTCCTGGGCGTCGGGGTAAGTCATATCCGCGTTGGACAGCACGCCGAATACATCGTCCGGCAGGCTCGCAACCTCCCCCATGGCGGCCATGAGCTTTTCCTCCGCCGGGGACAGGGTGTGAGCCC
>CANRHF010000205.1 GCA_947630345.1 uncultured Oscillospiraceae bacterium
AGGAGAAGTCCTTGTCGTTGCCGGAGTCGGCGGGGGTGTCCCCGGTGTCCCGGTCCCAGCCGGCGTAGAGGGTCATCTCCCCCTCCACCTTGTCCTGGGCCACGTCGAAGGGCTTGGTCAGGCCCGCGTCCTGGAACCAGCCCAGGAACACATAGCCCTCTTTGGTGGGTTCCGCGGGGGCCTCCAGGGTCTTGCCGGAGCGGACGACCTGCTCCTGGATAGACGTCCCGGCGGAGGCTTGGTCGAAGCGGACCGTATATTCGGTGGTGGAGCAGGCGGTCAAGGTCAACGCCAGGGCCAGCAGCAGCGCCAACAGCCATTTTTTCATGGTCAGTCAATCCTTTCTGCGGTATTTAGTCGAACAGAGGGGATGGAATGTGCATCCCCTCTGTCCGTGTGGGTTGGTTTACATGACGCTTCTCTGATAAATGGTGATTCCAGTGATCTCAATGGTGACCTCGCCCATGGCGGCAAGATCGGCGGAGCCGAACTGGAAGAGCATCTCGAAGGGCATCTCCAGAATCAGGGTGTCGGTGGTCTCAAAGGTGAAGGTCTGCTCCTCGGTGGTGAAGTCGATGGACTCGGACACCCGAGGATCCCAGCTGCCGGCGGGGTTCAGGAAGAAGCCGCAGGAAACCGGCTGGCTGGCCTTGGCGGTGATCTCCACGGTGAAGTAGCTGTCGGCAGGCAGGTTCAGGTTCATGTAGAGCTTGTTGTGCCAGTCCACAGTGCCGCCCTGGTCGATGCGGTAGAACAGGCTGCCGTCCTGGGTCCAGATGGTGCCCACGCCCAGCTCGTTGTCCTCATCGGTGCCGTTGTAGGTGCCCCAGCTGTAATCGTCAGCGGTGCGGGGCACGGAGAAGGAGTCGATGGTCTTGACGGTCTCCAGGTCGCCTTCCAGCTTGCCGAACTCCAGGTTGGTGACGGTAATGGTGTTGCTCAGGCCCGCCGCAGCGCTGGGATCGGGGCAGCCGATCTGCATCCGAATCACGGGAACATCGATGGACGTCTCAGCGGTGAAGGTATTGTAGATGGTAACCTCTTCCCCGGCCTTCAGGCTCAGGGCGTTGAAGTTAGCCCTGAGGGAGGCGTCAGCGTTCTCAATCAGCAGCTCGCCGGTCTGGTCGTTAGCGGCCACGACGGTGAACTTGTAGTAGTACTTGCTGCCCTCTTCGATGGCGTTGCCGCCCAGGCCCAGGTCGGCCTTGACGCTCCAGACGCCGCCGCCGTCGGTATTGAAGGTGTCGATCTGGAACACGGCTTGGCCGTCGCCGTCCTTGCCGGAACCGGTGGCGCCGTCGCCGGCGGAGAGAACCGCGCCGTCAATGCTGGCAGCGGAGAAATCGTTGGTGTAGACCGGGACTTCGGTCTGGGAACCGGTGATCTCGTAGATCTCGATCTTGTCGATGGTCACGGTGAAGTCGGTGGGGGTGGTGTCGTCGGGGTTATCGGGGTTGGGGGTAATCTTGCCCAGGTTCAGGATCAGCTCGGCGCTGCCCTCGGCAGGAGCGGTGAACCGCATCTCCAGAGGCGCCACAGCCTCGCCGATCTTCACATTGTAGGCGCCGCCAAAGGTGGCCCAGTCTTCCACGCTCTCGTCCCGGGCCAGGATGTGGCAGTAGGTCTCCTTGGTGGACTTGGCCCAAATCTTTACCACATAGTCGGCGGCCTTCAGGGCCACGCCGGCCTTCTTCAGCTGGATGTCGCCGTCCCCGGCGCCGGGGTCGGAGATCTCAAAGACGTAGGCACCGTCCTTCAGCTCGCCGGTGGCGCTGACGCCCTCGGCGACACTGGCTTCCCAACCGTGGCCGTCGGGCTGGGCGGTGGCAAAGTCCATCTGATAGAGTACGGTGCTTTCGCCGGTCTGGCGGGTGACGGTCAGGGTGGCGTAGGCCTCGGCGGTCTCGCCGGCGGCGTCGGTGACGGAGTAGGTCAGCTCATAGGAGCCGGCGGTCTCCGGGGTGGCCTTGCCGTTCTTGAAGTCCAGGCTGGGCATGGAGGTGATGGTGATCTTGCCGGTCAGGTCGCCGTCCTCGGCGTCGGTGGCGGTGACGCCGGCCAGGGCGTCAAATTCGGAACCGGCTTCCACGCTGGAATCCTGCACGCCGGTAATTTCGGGAGCGGTGTTCTCGCCGTTGGAGGCGGGAGTCTGATCACAGGCGGCCAGCACCAGCACCATGGCCAAGCACAGCAGCGCCGCGATCCATCTGTTCAGTTTCTTCATGATTCGCGTCCTCCTCAAGAATTACTTGCTGGCGATGTAGCGGTCGTAGGCGTCCTGATAGACCTTCTGGATGTCGTCCAGATGGGTCCGGCCGGTGAGCTCGCTCTCGAAGGTCGCCCAGTCGGCGTCGGACACGCCGCCGTTCATCAGCCACTTGATCAGGTTGGTGCGGATGTAGTCATTCAGGCTGGATTCGTAGTTGCTCAGGGTGTTCAGCTCTTCCAGAGTGAACTGCAGGTTGGGGGTGGGGGTGACGTTTTCGGGGATGTAGGGGGTCACATAGGCGTCCAGCCGCTCCAGGCGGAGCTGGGCCCGGGGCTCCATGTTGACCACGTTTTCCCAAGCGTAGTCGGACAGGTAGATGATGCCGAGAGGCGCGTTCTGGAGCCGCAGCTCGTCGGTGGTCATGCCTTCGGGCACTTCCTTCTGGACCAGCATGCCGTTGGCGTCCCGCTCTTCCTCATACACGATGCCGATGGGGCCGTAGTTGATCTGAGCGGAGATGACCGGATCGTAGTAGCGGTCAAAGTAGGTCAGCAGCACTTCCACATTGGGCACGTCCGCGAAGATGACCACTTCGCCGGTGCTGATCTCGGGGTTGTTGGAAACGCAGGCGGTCTGGTCGCCGTTGGGGCCGACCAGGGGCGCGCAGACCACGTAGTTCTCGGGGTTGGAGACCACGGTCTCGCTCTCCCACCAGTAGAAGAAGCCGTAGGTCTCGGTGCCCTTGCCGTTGGCCAGGAAGTTATCCTGGGAGATCTCGAAGGAGACCTTGTCGATGAGGTTGTTGGTGACCCAGTTGGCGATGAAGTTGGTGGCCTCCTTGAAGCGCTCGTCCTGAACGGTGTAGGTGATCTTGCCGTCCACCACAAC
>CANRHF010000206.1 GCA_947630345.1 uncultured Oscillospiraceae bacterium
CCGTGGTGTCCCCCGGCTGGCGGGAGGTGGGCGGCTCGGTGGGAGGCTCTGTGGTGGGAGGTTCCGTGGTGGGCGCCTCCGTTGGCTCTTCCGTGGGCGCCTCTGTGGGCGTGGCGGTCGCCTCTGTTGTCGACTCCGTGGGTGAAACCGAAGACTCCCTCGCGGGCGGCGAGTCCGTTCCGGCAGGGCGCGAAGTGGACCCCTCCGTGCCCAGGATCAGGTGCGGCGGCAGGGACGACTGAGGGGCCGGCCTGCCGCACCCCCACAAGGAGCCGCAGCACCATGCGGCGAGAAGCAGCGCCGCCAGGCGGCGGAGCTGCAAATATGCCCAGGAAGCTCTAATCTTTCTGTGCGGCGTCATAAATCGCCCACCCCCTGCCTTGTTTTAACAAAATTCACGTCTTGTCACTTGCCAATAGCCGATTACGGAGCCCAGCAGCGCGATGACGCCCATCACGCCGAAAATTGCCCAGCCGGGATTGATATAGCTGGGGGACACCTGAATGAGCTGGAGGGGCGAGAGCAGCGGAATATACCCGAAAAGCTCCCGCAGCTGGGCGTAGAGCAGATTCCAGACATAGTAAAGAAGATAAGGAAACAGAATGACGAACACCTGAAGCCGGGGCAGCGTCCCCAGGGCCAGGCACAGCGTCCCCGTCACCCCGCCCCACAGGAACGCCAAACCGCAGAAGGCCAGGCAGAACAGCCAGGGTGCGTGGAAGTACAGCGCGGACAGGCAGCATCCGTTGGCTACCGGCGGTAAATCTATAATGCGCGGCGTCTCCACCGGGCAGATCAGGGCGTTGACCAGCAGATCAAACAGCGCCGTCCCGCCGACCACGGCCCCGCCGCTCAGGAATACGGCGGTATATTTTGCCCGAAAATACGCCTTTTTCCCCATGCGGGTCACGATCTGGTCATAGACGCCGCTCCGCCGATCCTTCAAGTAGGACCAGCCGTAAGGGAGAGCCGCCAAAATGGGCCAGTAAAAATCAAAGGCCAGGGCGCCCAGGCTGAAATAGATCAGCAGCCAGAGCATGAACAGCAACCCGGCGAATCCCCCGGAGAACCGTTCCGGGTCCTGCTGGAAATGCCGCAGGGTGCTTTCAGTTATCTCCGCCACCGTGGCGCTGTTTTGCAGGATGTTGGCGGCGGACATCAGCAGGCCTGCCGCCAGGGCCAGCAGAAACATTTTGTTGTGGAACGCCTTCCACAGTTCGCTTTTTAGTGTACCGCTCATTTTTCCTCCGATCCCATGACGGTGGGCCGCTTCCCGCGCCGGCCCCAGTCCCTCCGGACTGGGGCCGGACGCTGTACCCTCTGCCGATTCGGGTATTTTACGTTTCTTTTTCACAAACCTACCCGTTCAAAACGACGTCCAGCTCTTTGGGCCAGGCGGTCAAGTGGAGGACCCAGGGGTAGGTCTCAATATGCCGCCAGGTCCAGCCGCTGAAGTTGTCGGAAAACAGCCCATAGGGCAGCACCAGATCATATTCCGCCCCTTTCGGGAGGCAGATGCCGTAGGCCCCCTCCAGCACCGGGTTCAGCGCCGTGAGCAGATCCCAGTCCATCCCTGCGTAGGCGTCGTCCCCGTGAAGGCCCAGGCTCGTCAGCAGCACCCCTACTGCGTCGCTGTCTTCATTATACAGCGTGACCCGCACCAGGGCAAGCTTGTCCGGCCGAAATAGGGGCTCAAAATCCTCCGGCGGCGTCCAGTCCGCCAGAAAATCCCGGTAGTCTACGATTTCAAAGCTGTTCACCTTGATGAAGTAGCCGTCGGCGGTCTCCCCCGAGCTCAATCGGTTTTCTCCAAAGGCCAGCCGCTCCGCCATCTGGTGGTATTCCACCCCTTCCGACTTGGAAAAGCTGTCATACCAGGCGTTCATGGTCACATACCGCCAGGTCCAGAGCCCCGCCAGCACCGCCACAGCCAGAATGATCAGGCCCCATTTGATTCCCCGCTTCATTTTGCCACCCGTCCTTCCGTCACGGTGTAGGTCTCCTCCGCCAGCCGCTCCAGGAACGCCCCGTCGTGGCTGGCCACCACTACCAGCGCCCCCCGGTCCCGCTCCCGGCGGATTCGATCCTCGATCAGGGCCGCCCCCGCCGCGTCCAGGGCGTTAGTGGGCTCATCCAGCAGGAGGATCTCCGGCTTTTCCAGAATCGCCGCCGCGATGCCCAGCCGCTGCTTCATGCCCAGGGAGTATTTTCGGTAGGTCCGCCGGTCCTTCGGGTCCAGGCCCACATCCAGCAGGGCCTGCCGGGCCTCGGACGCGCCCACCCGGTTCTGGATCTGGGCCAGGAGGATCAGGTTCCGCAGCCCGGTGTACTCCGGCAGGAAGGCCGGATTTTCCAGCAGCATCCCCAGGGAGGGGGGAAAGTCCAGCTCCTTCCCCAGCTCCTTGCCGTCTAGCAGCACCCGGCCCCCGGTGGGCCGGATCAGCCCGGCCATCAGCCGCAGAAGCATGGTCTTGCCGGAGCCGTTGGGGCCCCGGAGGCCGTAGATGGTCCCCCCGGTGAGCCGAAGATTTACATCCTTCAGGACCTCCGCGCCCCGGATGGTCTTGGAGGCGTTTTCGATTAAAATTTCCATTTTTATTCCTCCGCCGATAGAATATTTTGCTTCCGGAACCGGATCGATCCGGCAATCGCGCTGCCCAGCAGCAGCGCCAGGTCCACGAAAATCGCCGTTCCCGGCTCCACGCTGCCCCCAAAAAGGGACGTGCGGATCAAAATGGCCCCGCTGCCGGGGATCCACCCCGCGTCAAAGTACAAGGATACCAGCAGCGCCCCGGAGCAGCCCAGAAAGGCCAGCACCGGCTTGCAGAACAGGCACAGGGTCATCTGCGCGGCGCAGAGGGCCGCCATGGTCAGATAGGGCAGCACGATGCCGATCAGCAGGCACTGCCCCACCGACAGGGGCCGGATCTGGGCGAGGGGAAATTTCCAGTTCAGGGCCGCGGGGGTATTGGTCAGGGCCGCCTCTCCCCCGGTGGCCAGGCAGAATACCGCCGCCACCAGAAGCACCCCGGCGAAATACACCCCGCAGCTGACCAGATTCCAGAGGCATTTGGACAGGAACCA
>CANRHF010000207.1 GCA_947630345.1 uncultured Oscillospiraceae bacterium
CCCATGATGTCCATTTTGTTGACATACACCATCCGGGGGACCCGGTACTCGTCGGCCTGCCGCCAGACCGTCTCGGTCTGGGGCTCCACGCCGCCCTTGGCGCACAGCACGGTCACAGAACCGTCCAGCACCCGCAGAGACCGCTCCACCTCCACGGTGAAGTCCACATGGCCCGGGGTGTCGATGATGTTGATGCGGCAGTCCCGCCAGGAGCAGGTGGTGGCGGCGGAGGTGATGGTGATGCCCCGCTCCTGCTCCTGGGCCATCCAGTCCATGGTCGCGGAGCCGTCGTGGGTCTCGCCGATCTTGTAATTCCGCCCGGTGTAGAACAAAATACGCTCGGTGGTCGTAGTCTTTCCGGCGTCGATGTGGGCCATGATGCCGATGTTGCGGGTGTTTTCCAGGGAATACTGTCTAGGCATTGAAATGCTCCTTTAAATGTTACCAGCGGAAATGGGCGAATGCCTTGTTCGCCTCCGCCATCTTGTGGGTATCCTCGCGCTTCTTGACGGCGGAACCCGTGTTGTTGGCAGCGTCCATAATTTCGGCGGCCAGCCGCTCCCGCATGGTGTTCTCCCCGCGGTTCCGGCTGTAGTTGGTGAGCCACCGCAGACCCAGGGTCTGCCGGCGGTCGGGCCGGACCTCGATGGGCACCTGGTAGGTGGCGCCGCCCACCCGGCGGGCCTTCAGCTCCACGGCGGGCATGATGTTTTCCATCGCCTGCTGGAAGACCTCCAGGCCGTTCTTGCCGGTCTTCTTCTCAACGATCTCAAAAGCGCCGTAGACCACCTTCTGGGCCACGCCCTTCTTGCCGTCGAGCATAATGCTGTTGATGAGCTTCGTTACCAGAACGGAATTGTAAGTGGGATCCGGAAGGACCTCTCTTTTGGGAACATTACCTCTTCTGGGCACTTTGCTTCCCTCCTTCATAAATAAAATGATGTCATCGGTACTCGAAAGTGTTTACCTTTCGTTGTGCCTGCCAAGAGGATCTTACATAGGTACAATATATAAAACCTTCATGGCAAGGCTTACCCTTGCGAATGGGCGGGAATTACTTCTTCTTGCCGGCCTTGGGCCGCTTGGCGCCGTACTTGGAGCGGGCCTGCATCCGGCCCTGTACGCCCTGGGTGTCCAGCGTGCCGCGGATGATGTGGTAACGGATACCGGGCAGATCCCTGACACGGCCGCCCCGGATCAGAACCACGGAGTGCTCCTGCAGGTTGTGACCCACGCCGGGAATATAGGCGGAGACTTCCGTCCCGTTGGTCAGGCGGACACGGGCGATTTTCCGCAGGGCGGAGTTGGGCTTCTTCGGGCTGGTGGTACGGACGGCGGTGCACACGCCGCGCTTCTGGGGGGAGGGCAGGTCGGTGGCCTTATTCTGAAGGGTGTTCAGACCTCTCTGCAGAGCGGGAGCGGTGGACTTGTAGCTGGCTTGCTGACGGCCGTTTCTCACGAGCTGATTAAAAGTAGGCATCAATGTTCTCCTTTCTTCAAAGATTGGCGTTCTCTCCCGGTCAAGCGGGCGCAATACCCCTATCCCAAAAAGAGTCCGCACGAAGGATATTATACGCCATATTTTGAAAATGTCAACAAATTTTCCGGAAGAATTTGAGATTTTTCCCGTTTTCCCCCGGATTTTTCCCGCCCCGCCGCCGGGCGGAATGGAATCTGGGGCCGGCGGCGCGCTCCAAAAGGAAACGCCCCTGACTGTGCGCCGGCGGCGCACAGTCAGGGGGCAGGTTCTGCTTTTGGACTCCTCCCGGGCAAGGCCGCGGGAGGCTTTCAGGGGCGCTTTGGATCACGCCTCGGCGTTCTCCGCTTCCTGCTCCGGGGCGGGCTCCGGCCCGGGGGCCGGAGTAGGCGCCACCCGCTGGGGCGGGGTCTCCAGAGGCTGATAGTCCCGGTAGGCCATCAGGCCGGAACCGGCGGGGATCAGCTTGCCGATGATGACGTTCTCCTTCAGGCCCACCAGGTGGTCCACCTTGCCCTTGATGGCGGCGTCGGTGAGGACCTTGGTGGTCTCCTGGAAGGAGGCGGCGGAGAGGAAGGAATCGGTGGCCAGGGACGCCTTGGTGATGCCCAGCAGCACCACGGAGGCCTCCGGGAGCCGAAGCTCCGTCTCCCCGGCGTCGATCCGGTCCTGGATGGCCTTCTTGGCGTCCTCGAACTCGAAGGCGTCGATGACGCTGCCCACCAGCAGGCCGCTGTCGCCGGGCTCCTCCACCCGGACCTTGCGCATCATCTGGCGGATGATGACCTCGATGTGCTTGTCGTTGATCTCCACGCCCTGCTGACGGTACACCGCCTGCACGGACTGGACCAGGTAGTTCTGCACGGCCTCCACGCCGGAAATGCGCAGCACGTCCTGGGGATAGAGGGCGCCGTCGGTGATGGGCTCGCCCTTCTGGACCACATGGCCCTGGGTGACCTTCAACCCCACGGAGTAGGGCACCTGGTAAATCTTCACCTCGCCGTCCTCGGCGGTAACGGTGATGTTCCGCAGGGCGCTGCGGTGGGTCTCGTCGATGGACACGGTGCCGGTGATCTCGGAGATCTGGGCCATCTTCTTGGGCCGGCGGGACTCAAACAGCTCCTCCACCCGGGGAAGGCCCTGGGTGATGTCGTCGCCAGCCACGCCACCGGAGTGGAAGGTCCGCATGGTCAGCTGGGTGCCGGGTTCGCCGATGGACTGGGCCGCGATGATGCCGACAGCCTCGCCCAGGTCCACCTCCTTGGAGGTGGCCAGGTTCATGCCGTAGCACTTGGCGCAGACGCCGCTGCGGGCCTTGCAGCCCAGCACCGTGCGGATATAGATCTGATGGATGCCGTGGGCCTCGAATTTGGCGGCGTCCTCGGGCATCATCAGCTTGTCCTTGGGATGGAGCAGCTCCCCGGTCTGGGGATCCACCACGTCATCCACAGGATAACGGCCCCGGATCCGGTTGCCGAAGGTATCGATCACGTCGCCGTTCTGGACCACCTCGCCGACCCAGATGCCCTGGGTGGTGTGGCAGTCCGGCTCCCGGAT
>CANRHF010000208.1 GCA_947630345.1 uncultured Oscillospiraceae bacterium
CGCTGGGGCACCCGCAAAACCGTCTTTTTCCCGTACTCCTTTTCCAGCAGCTGGGTAAGCAGCTCCCCGTCCTCGATTTGGAAGGGCAGCAGGATCGTTTTGGGAGTCATTCCCCGGGTGAGATAATATTGCTTGATCAGGCTCTCCACCGCGCCCTCGGCCTCGTCGGGCACGGGAAAGACCTGGTAATCCTTGTCCATCAGGTTCCCGTCGGAAAAATGGAGCACCGCGAAGCAGGCCTTTGCCTCGGTCTGCCCATAGCCCACCGCGTCGGTGTCGGTAGCGGCCCCGGCGGTGACGGTCTGCTTCTGGCCCAGGGCCTCCACGGCGTTTAAACGGTCCCGGTAGCTGGCGGCCAGCTCAAATTCCATGGCGTCCGCCGCCGCCAGCATCTTTTCCCGCAGCTCCTCCGCCACGGCCTTATAGTTTCCCAGCAGCAGCTGCCGGGCCTGCTCCATGACCAGGCGGTATTCCTCCCGGCTCCGCCCCTCCTGGCACCATCCGGCGCACTGCTTCATGTGATAGCGCAGGCAGGGCCGGCTTTTTCCGATGTCCTTGGGAAATTTTTTATTGCAGTCCGGCAGAAGCAGAGTCTGCCGGATGGCGTCGATCACACTCTGGGTCACGCCCCGGCTACCATAGGGACCGTAGTACACCGCCCCATCCTCCTCCAGGCGGCTGGCCAGGGAGATGACGGGATAGTCCTCCTTCATATCCAGCCGGATGTAGGGATAGCCCTTGTCGTCCTTGAGAAGAATGTTGTATTTTGGCAGATACCGCTTGATGAGGGAACATTCCAGCACCAGCGCCTCAAATTCCGAGGCGGCCACGATCACATCAAAATGGTCGATTTTGCTCACCATCATCCGGGTCTTGGGGGTGTGGGACGCGGTGTCCTGAAAATACTGGCTTACCCGGTTTTTCAGCTTTTTTGCCTTCCCCACATAGATGACCTTGTCGGTCTTGTCCCGCATGATATACACCCCGGGGGCGTAGGGCAGGCCCAGGGCCTTTTCCTTCAATTCCTCGAAAACCATGGTTTCCTCCAAAAAGAGCCGCCCCAGCGCCTATGCGCCGAGGCGGTTCATTCCGATTTGATCAATAGACGTCCCGCTGGAGCAGGACTTCCAGGGCGTTGACCGCCTTTTCGGCGTCAGGGCCTTCCGCCGAAAGGGTCACCACCGCGCCTGTGACCACACCCAGAGACATGATGCCCAGCAGGCTTTTGGCATTCATCCGCCGGTTCCCGGTTTCCACCCAGATGGAAGCGGAGAACTCGTTGGCCTTCTGCACAAAGTATGTAGCCTGCTTATTGTGCAGTCCAGACTCGCATCTTACCAGGACTTCTTTTGTATACATGGATACAACACACTCCTTTTTCGCCGTTCGGGATTCCCCAACCCCTGGGGCGCCTCCTCTTCATCCCTTATATCATACCAAATTTATCGAAAATGTCAACCGATTTTCCGGCGAAAGAAAGGAATTTTCGCAAAAACCGGAGCCTCACTTGAGCTCCGCGATGGTGACGCCGTCCTCGCCCTCTCCGTAGACCCCCAGGCGGAACCGTTTCACATACTTGTTTTTCCGAAGCATCTGCTGGACGGCGGCCCGCAGGGCGCCGGTGCCCTTGCCATGGATGATCCGCACAGACGGCGCGTTGGCCCGCATGGCCTCGTCCAGATACCGTTCCAGCACAGACACCGCCTCGATGGTGTCCATGCCCCGCAGATCCACTTCTCCGGGGGTGGGCTCCAGCTTCATTTCCCGGCCGGAGTGGGCCGGATGGGCTGGCTTCTGGGCGTAGGGATTGGGCGCTTCCAGCAAATAAATCTCATCAGCCTTGGCGGACAGCTTGAGAATTCCCGCCTGAAGCTGGTATGTGCCGTCCTTGTTGATCGCAATGACGTTGGCCCGGGTGCCCAGCTTGAGCAACTCCACCGTGTCCCCCACCAGGATTTCCCTGCTGGGCTTTTCCCGCTTCTTTTCCTCCTTGGGCTCCTGGAGGCGGCTTTCCGCCTCGTTCAGGCTCCGGCGCAGCTCCGCCTGCCGTTGATTTAGGTTGGTAGTGTCTCCGTTTTCCTGAAGCTGCCGCCGCAGAGCCTTCAGCTCCTCGCTGGCCTCGTTGGCGGTGCGCCGGGCGTCCTCAATAATCCTCTGGGCCTGTTTCCTGGCCTCCGCCAGGGCCTTGTCCTTCTCCTTTTGAAGCTGGGCGCTGTATTCCTCGCTGCTCCGCTTGATCTTTTCAGTCTCCTGGCGCAGCCGCTCCGCCTCCATCCGGGCGGATTCCATCTGCTGGCGCTGCTGCTCCAACTGAGACAGCACATCCTCAAAGTCCTTGTCGCTTTTCCCCACCAGCTCATCGGCCTTTTTCAGAATTACCTCCGGAAGACCGAGCCGCCGGGAAATGGCGAAGGCGTTGGATTTTCCTGGAATGCCGATCAGCAGCCGGTAGGTTGGCTGCAACGTCTCCACGTCAAATTCGCAGGAGGCGTTGATCACCCCTGGGGTACGCATGGCGTAGAGCTTCAGCTCGGCGTAGTGGGTGGTGGCCACCACCCGGCTGCCCATGGTCCGGCAGAATTCGATCAGCGCCACCGCCAGGGCGGCGCCCTCCGCGGGATCTGTGCCCGCTCCCAGCTCGTCGAAAAGCACCAGGGTCCGCTGGTCGCACTCCCCCACCACCTGGACGATGGTGCGCATATGGCTGGAAAAGGTGGACAGGCTCTGGGCAATGGACTGTTCATCCCCGATATCCGCCAGAATGGCGTCAAAGGTGGAGATCTGGCTTCCCTCTCCCGCCGGGATGTGGAGGCCGCACTCCGCCATCAATGTCAGCAGACCCACGGTTTTCAATGTAACGGTTTTTCCGCCGGTGTTGGGGCCCGTGACGATCATGGTGTCGAAATCCGTCCCCAGCCGCAGGCTCACCGGCACCACCTTCGTCGGGTCGATCAGCGGGTGCCGCGCTTTTTTCAGCTCGATCCGGCCCTCCTGGTT
>CANRHF010000209.1 GCA_947630345.1 uncultured Oscillospiraceae bacterium
GCTGTCGGTGGAGGAAATCGTAGAAGCGGCATTCGGAAACTATATGAGAGGAGATGGGCGTCATGCGTGACGGCGAGAAGAAAGGAATCACGGTACGAATCGACGCCGGCCTCCACGCCGAGGTCAGTCAGTACCTGAAGGACCACTGGATGACGATGGCGGAATTCGTCACCCTTGCTCTGGATGACGAGCTTCATCCGAAAATGAATCAGAAGGAAGGACAGAACATGGAAAAAATGAGAACCCTGGCGTTTCAGGTGCCGGAGGATCTGTTTCAGAAGATCAAGGACTATCTCCACCGGAACGGAATGTCGCAGAAGGAATTTGTGGTCGGCCTGATTGAACGGGAGATCGAGCGGGATCTGACCGAGCGTGAAGCCCACAGGGAGGCGTTTGAGGGCGCTGACAGGCAGGACGAGGAAGTACCCGCCTGGCAGGAGGAAAACGCCGCTGTGGGCGACTGTGAGGGCGTGTCCGACGAGGACGAGGAAATCGAGGAAGACGATACGGAATCGGAGGACGAAGAAGAAACCGAGGACGAAGACATGGGCCCCGTTATGCGGATGTAGGGCGGTGGAGGAATGGAGCCGCTTATGATCCGCCTCGGATTCCGCGCGGTATAAGGCGCTGGGCAACAGCGTGGCGATTCCCTGTGTGGACTATGTCCTGCGCGGGATCGCGCTGGCGCTTTCCACAAGGCAATAAAAAATAAAAACGGAAAAGGAGTAAAGTTATTATGCCGAACCATGTACAGAACATCGTCCGACTGCGGGGCGATGAAAAAATGGTACAAGAAATTCTGGAGGCGGTCAAAAGCGACCAATATGGCCTCGGAAGCGTGGACTTTGAAAAAATCATTCCCATGCCGCCGTCCCTTCATATTGAATGCGGCAGCAAGACCGACCGGGGGCTGAACGCCTACCGGGACTTCCTGAAATCGGAAGCGGAAAGCGAAAAGGAGTATCTGGATCAAAAGCCAACGATCACCCCGGAAGAATGGGAGCTTGGAAAACAGGCGTATGAAAACATCCGTGAATACGGCGCTCCCACATGGTACGAATGGAGCGTCGCCCATTGGGGCACGAAGTGGAACGCGTATGGTATGAGTGAAAATGCGGGGGAGGGACAAAGCAACGAACTGCGTTTTCAAACTGCGTGGTCCGCACCGCGCCCCATTTTGGAAAAGCTGGCGCGGATGTATCCGCGAATCACTTTTGAACATGAGTGGGCGGATGAGGATATCGGCGTCAATTGCGGACGGCATATCTATCAAGGCGGAGAACGGGTTGAGGAATACTATCCGGAGGGGGATGTACAGTCAACCGAGTTCGCGCTGTCCGTATGGGACTATGACGCGAGCGATTTAAGTCTCACGATCAACGCGGCGGGGACCAAATATATCAATTTGGAAATGGAAGAATATGAGCTGATCGAACTGTTTGGCAAGCCCGCGCTGTTTTCCAAAGGAAGAATGACCGCGGAGGATATTCCGGAGGGACTTTCCTGCTATTATCTGCGCCGGGCGGATGATGGGGATGGTTTCGCCGCCATAGAGCCGTGTGGAAACGCCAACTGTGGAGGCTCCGTCATTACGGACACGCCGATGGATTTCGGGGAAAAGGGATCTATTGCCTTCACCGAGGAAACCGCGCCGAACTTTCTCGGACAAACGATCACCTTCGGAGAATATACGCGCGGCGAGTTTGAACCGGAGGAACAGAACAACGAAATGGGGGATCTGCGGCTATGAGTGTGAAATCCATCACTACAGAGGAACTGCGCCAGATGTGGCACGACGAAGGGCTGATCCTGCAAGGCTGCGGCGGCAACCTTGACGAGTGGGTGGAGGGAATCAATAACCTTCTGACAGAGAACGGCATTCTTCAGGACGGCACAAGGTTCCACGATTGCTCCACCTTTGAGCATGACGGCCTGACCTGTCTGCTGTTTCCGTTCAGCGACGATGTAAAAATTGACGTCGGGAAACTTTCGATGTGGCGAGTACAGACTCACGGGAATTTCGGCGGCACATGGCTTTCGGATTATGTTCTGAATTGCCTCGGCGGGTTTCTTCCGGCAGAGCAGGAAACCCGAAAGCCGGACTGTCCCCTCATTGGGCAGGACGGCAACATTTTCAACCTGATGGGCATTGCCGCTCAAACCTTGCGCCGCGCGGGGCTTGACGACCGGGCGAAGGAAATGCTTGACCGTGTCCGAGAATCGGGCAGCTATTACCAAGCCCTCGGCGTCATCGGAGAGTACGTCAACATCACCTCGGCAGACGATATGGGCGAGGACGAATCGGAAGAAATGGAGATGATTCTATGAGCGAACTGTTATTCTTTCTGCTGGGTATGATGCTCGGCGGCTGTGTGATGGCGGTGATGCTATGCTGCCTGCAAATAAACCGCATCCGCGCGTATGAGGCGGAAATCCAAAGGCTTCTACAGAAAATCAAACAAGACGAAGAAAAATAAACGGCCGGTATCAATCGTTTCGGGAGCGATTGATACCGGCTTTTTTTGTTGCCGAAGGCAACACTCCTCCCGAAACGGTTGACGCCCTGTGAAAGCGAGGTGTTCTACCATCAAATCCCCGGTATCCTGGGTGGGCAATAAAACGTCCATCCTCCACATTTTGTACGCACTGTTTCCGCTTTCCTACGAGCGGTATATCGAGCCCTTCGGCGGAAGCTGTTCGGTGCTGCTGGGCAAGCCCTGGCAGGACAGCTTCGAGGTGTTCAACGATTACAACGGCAACCTTGTGAACCTGTTCCGCTGTATGCGGGATCGGCCGCTGGCGTTCATCCGGGAGCTTGGTTTTTTGTCCCTCAATTCCCGGGACGATTTCAAGACGCTTAAACGCTTCTTCAGCAAAGAGGAATTCGACGACCATTTTCTTGGGGAAGAGCTGGATCTGACCAAGACGCTCCTCCCCGAACCGGAAGCGGACGAGCTGCGGGAGCTGATGCGAGGGTCA
>CANRHF010000210.1 GCA_947630345.1 uncultured Oscillospiraceae bacterium
GAGGAAGAGGTTGACCACATCCTGGAGGTGGTCCCCCAGGTGGTACAGTATCTGCGGAATATGTCCCCGGTGTGGCGGGACTTGCAAACCGGCAAACGGCAGTATATTTTATAAGGAGGCAACGAAAATGGCCCTTTACAGCGAAAAAGTCATGGATCACTTTATGCACCCCCGGAACGTGGGCGTGCTGGAGAACCCCAGCGGCGTGGGAGAAGTGGGCAACGCCAAGTGCGGCGATATCATGAAGATCTATTTGCAGATCGAGAACGACATCATCGTGGACGTGAAATTTGAGACCTTCGGCTGCGGCTCCGCCATCGCCTCCTCCTCCATGGCCACGGAAATGATCAAGGGTAAGCCCGTGAAGGAGGCCATGGCCCTGACCAACAAGGCGGTGGCCGAGGCCCTGGACGGCCTGCCCGCCCACAAGCTCCACTGCTCCGTGCTGGCGGAGGAGGCCATCAAGAACGCCCTGCTGGACTACTACCAGAAAAACAACATCCCCTACGACGAGGCGGACTTCCCGGAAGGCCACAGCCACGAGGAATAGGCCATGATCGTATCCACCAAGGGCCGCTACGCCCTGCGGGTGATGGTGTATTTGGCCCAGCAGCCCCCGGGGGCCTACATCCCGCTGAAGCAGGTGGCGGAGGCGGAGGAGATCTCCCAGAAATATCTGGAGGCCATCATGACCATCCTCTCCAAGGCCGGGATGGTGGAGGCGGTCCACGGCAAGGGCGGGGGCTATCGGCTCAACCGCCCGCCGGAGGGGTACACCGTGGGCAGCATCCTCAAGCTGACGGAGGGGAGCCTGGCCCCGGTGTCCTGCACCGCCGAGGGGCCGGCGGCCTGCTCCCGGTCGGACTGCTGCCCGGCCCTGCCCATGTGGGAGAAGCTGGACCGGATGATCGACGGGTTTTTTGAGAGCATCACCATCCGGGACCTGCTCACCGGAACCTGATTTTAAAGCCGCTTTCTGGATCGAAAGCGGCTTTTTTCGGGAGTTTTCCCCTGGGCCCGTCTTCCGCAGGAAAGCGGGCGCTATTGGAAGTTTCCCGCCGTGACCGCTATCCGAAGGAAAGCGGCCACGATTTGGAATTTCCCTGTTGTGACCGCTTCCCCCCGGGAAGCGGTCACAAAATTTATATTTCCCTATTGACAACAGGAGCGGGCGTGGTATAATAATATCAACATATGAGCATATGTTGATATCAAGGAGGAAGCCGCCATGGAAAAAAAGGTCTACTTAATTGAGAACCTGGACTGCGCCAACTGCGCCGCCGAAGTGGAAGCCAAGCTGAACACCCTACCGGAGGTAAAGGAGGCCGTGCTGACCTACGCCACCGGCCAGCTGCGGATCACCGCGGAGGACCCGGATTCCCTGCTGCCCCTGCTCCAAAAGGCCGCCCGGGCGGTGGAGCCGGAGGTGGTGATCCGTCCCCGGGACGGTGGGGGCCAGCCCCACAGCGCCGGGCATGAGCATCATCACGAGCATGACCACGAACATGAACACCATCATGACCACGGGCATGATCACGGCCACGAGGGCCATGAGCATGGGGAGGAGGAGCAGGAGAGCCCTCTGCCGCTGCTCTTGGGAGCGGGGCTGTTTGTCCTGGGTCTGATTTTGGAGGCGCTGAATCTAAAATGGGTGGGCCTGTTCTGCTACGTCGCCGCCTATGTGGTGCTGGGGGCGAAAATTGTCTGGACCGCCGTCACCGGACTGGTGCGGGGCCGGGTCTTTGACGAGAATTTTCTGATGAGTCTGGCCTCCCTGGGGGCCTTCTTCATCGGCGAGTACCCGGAGGCGGTGGGCGTCATGCTGTTCTACCGCATTGGGGAATATTTTGAGGACGTGGCGGTGGCCCGGAGCCGGAGCCGGATCATGGAGGCGGTGGATCTCCGCCCCGAGGTGGTCACGGTGCCCGACGGAGACGGGGTCCGTCAGATCCCCGCCGCCCAGGCGCAAGTGGGCGACATCGTGCTGGTGCGGCCCGGGGACCGGATCCCCCTGGACGGGGTAGTGGTCGCCGGGACCAGCCGCCTGGACACCGCACCCATCACCGGCGAGCCGGTGCCGGTGCCGGTGGGGCCGGGAGACGCCGTCACCTCCGGCTGCGTCAACACCTCCGGGCAATTAACCCTCCGGGTGGAAAAGCCCCTGTCCGAGTCCATGGTCAGCCGAATCCTGGACGCGGTGGAAAACGCCGCCGCCAGCAAGCCGAAAATCGACCGGTTCATCACCCGCTTCGCCCGGGTCTACACCCCCGTGGTGGTGGCGGCGGCGGTCGCCGTGGCGGTGATCCCCTCCCTGGTGGACGGGAACTGGAATTACTGGGTGTATACGGCGCTTTCCTTCCTGGTCATGAGCTGCCCCTGCGCCCTGGTACTCAGCGTGCCTCTGGCCTTCTTCTCCGGCATCGGCGCCGGGGGGAAGCAGGGCATTCTGTTCAAGGGCGGGGCCTCCATCGAGGCCATGGCCGGCATCCGGGCGGTGGCGCTGGATAAAACCGGCACCGTGACCAAGGGCGAATTTGTGGTGCAGGAGGTCCAGGGACGGGCAGATCTGCTGTCATTGTGCGCCAGCTGCGAGCAGTTCTCCACCCATCCCATTGCCGGGAGCATCGTCGCCGCCGCGAAAGAACAGGGCCTGCCCATCTGTGCCCCGGAGGGGCTGGAGGAGCTGTCCGGCCGGGGCATCCGGGCCCGGGTCAACGGCTTGGCGGTCCTCTGCGGCAACGAAAAGCTGATGGCGGAAAACGGCGTCGACCCCGCCGCCTTCCATCCCACCGGGGCGGGCACCCATGTGCTGGTGGCGGTGGACGGGAAGCCGGCAGGCTGGCTTCGGATCGCCGACACCCTGAAGCCCGACGCCAAGGACGCGGTGGCCCGGCTGAAGGCCGGGGGCGTCACCCCGGTGAT
>CANRHF010000211.1 GCA_947630345.1 uncultured Oscillospiraceae bacterium
GCAGCTATACCTTAACACGGGTACTCTCTATTCGCTACCTTTTTTTCTTCTTGTCACACATCATTGTAAACCCTACAGGACGCCCGGCGGAGACCCGCCGGGCGTCCTTGACAAATTTTCCCACAAATGCTATGATAACGGCGGCACTGTTACATAAAAAGGCGGTTCAGCCACTCCCTTTTTCGGAAAGGGGGTGATGCGGATGGACGGGCGATGGGATCTCCTTCGCTTTCTGGTAAACTGCGTCATTCTGCTGGGTATTCTGGCAATGATGTGTTTCCTGGCTCCAAAAGCGTGTTGACCGCTCGGCTACCACCCAAGCGGTCAACAATTTTTAGTTTGACCCCGAGGGCTTAACCGTCTGTAACAGTGCCCTCGCCTATATTATACCCTATTTTCCCCCAATGTCAATGTAATTTTTTACCGATTTAGGACTTTGACCTGTAGGCCCTGTAGCACATCCAGCACCTTTTCGTGGAGGCCCTTGTCGAAGGAATCCGTGCAGGCGGCGTCCACGATGATGGCAGCCTGGGGGTATTTGCTTTGCAGGGTCACCGCGTTGCTGACCACGCAGATGTTGCTCACCAGCCCCACCAGTTCGATCTCATCCGCCCGCTCCGGCAGGACCGCCGCCGTGGTCGGGTCGCTGACGTCCATGCCGAAGGACAGCTTGTCGATGGCCACAGCCCCCACCTGGGCCAGGGCCTGGGCGGTCTGCCCGTAGACCTGCCAGCCGGAGGTGCCCCGGACGCAGTGGACCACCGGCAGATTCCGGCCCTCCCGGGTCTGAAGATAGTCCTCAAAATGGGTGTCCCGGGTGAAGTAGACCCGTCCCGGCCCGTAGGAGAGGATCTTTTCCGCGATGAGCCCGTCCAGCTTTTCCGCCCCGGGAAAGCCCAAGGCGCCGTCTACAAAATCCACCTGGTAGTCAATGACGAACAAATACCGTTCCATTTTTCGTGCCTCCTAGGGAAATATACAAATACCATACCAAATCCCGGAAAAAAAGTCAACGTATCCGGGGCACTTTTCCCGCAATCTACTTGACATTCCAGTGAAATATGGATAAAATATCTTTGGTATGGTGTACGCCGGCGGGCATTTGCCCCGGCGTTTCATATGAATCCGGCTTTTTCCGGAGTTTGGGAATGTCGCCTCATGGCGTTTTGATAGGAAGCCGGCGCTTGCCGGCGGTTTCCCCATGGGGTCAGTATGCCCACCTCCGATCAGGCCAATTATTCAAAGGAGGTGCTGTTAAACAATTATGAAACCGTTGGAAATTCTTTTGATCGTTGTGATCTGCGTGGTGTTAGTGGCCGTGGCGTTCGTCGCGGGGATTGTTTACCGCAAGAAGGTCGGGGAGCGTGAGATCGGCTCCGCGGAGCAGGAGGCCACCCGCATTATCAATGAGGCCATCCGGGGCGGCGAGAGCCGGAAGAAGGAGATGCTCCTGGAGGCCAAGGACGAGATCCATAAAAACCGCACGGAGTACGAAAAAGAGGTCAAGGAGCGCCGGGCCGAGCTGAGCAAGCAGGAGCGGCGACTTCAGCAGAAGGAAGAGGCCCTGGACAAGAAGACCGACGCCTTTGAGCGGAAGGAGGACGAGCTTGCCCGCCGCCTGGAGGAGGTCAATCAGGTCAAGGCCGAGGCCGAGGCAGTCCGTCAGAAGCACCTGACCACCCTGGAGGAGATCTCCGGGCTGACTCAGGAGCAGGCCAAGCAGTGCCTGCTGGACAGCGTGGAGGCGGACGTCCGCCACGAGACCGCCGTGAAGATCAAGGAGGTCGAGTCCCAGCTCAAGGAGGAGGCCGACGAGAAGGCCCGGGAGATCATCGCCACCGCCATTCAGCGCTGCGCGGCGGACCACACGGCGGAGACCACCGTCTCCGTGGTGCCCCTGCCCAACGACGAGATGAAGGGTCGGATCATCGGCCGGGAGGGCCGGAACATCCGCACCCTGGAGACCATCACCGGCGTGGACCTGATCATCGACGATACGCCGGAGGCCATCACCGTTTCCAGCTTCGACCCGGTTCGCCGGGAGGTGGCCCGCCTGGCCCTGGAGAAGCTGATCGCCGATGGGCGGATTCACCCCACCCGGATCGAGGACATGGTGGAGAAGGCCAAGAAGGAAGTGGACCGCACCATCCGGGAGGAGGGCGAGCGGGCCTGCTATGAGACCGGGGTCCACAATCTGAACCCCGAGCTGGTGAAGATCCTGGGCCGGCAGAAGTACCGCACTTCCTACGGCCAGAACGTGCTGAATCACTCCATCGAGGTGGCCCATATCGCCGGACTGATGGCGGCGGAGCTGGGCGTGGACGTGGCCCTGGCCAAGCGGGCGGGCCTGCTCCACGACCTGGGCAAGTCCATCGACCATGAGGTGGAGGGCAGCCACGTCCAGCTGGGCGCGGACCTGGCCCGGAAATTTAAGGAGAACCCGGTGGTGGTCAACGCCATCGAGGCCCACCACGGGGACGTGGAGCCCAAGACGGTGATCGCCGTGCTGGTCCAGGCGGCGGACGCGGTGTCGGCGGCCCGGCCCGGCGCCCGGCGGGAGAATGTGGAGAACTATATCCGCCGGCTGCAGAAGCTGGAGGAGCTTACCGGCTCCTATCCCGGCGTGGAGAAGGCCTACGCCATCCAGGCCGGCCGGGAGGTCCGGATCATGGTCAAGCCCGAGGAGGTCACGGAGGACAATATGATCCTTCTGGCCCGGGACATTGCCAAGAAGATCGAAGCGGAGCTGGAGTACCCCGGCCAGATCAAGATCAACGTGATCCGGGAGACCAAAGCCGTGGAATACGCGAAGTAAAAATTAAACGCGCCTGGGAAAGCCGGGGCGTCATAAGAAAGTTTTATCAAGTTTTGCAGGGACGGCATGATTTTGGTCATGCCGTTTCCTGCTT
>CANRHF010000212.1 GCA_947630345.1 uncultured Oscillospiraceae bacterium
AGCAGCGGCTCCATATGGATTCCGGCGGCGGGGCGGTGGATCCGCAGCAGGTAGTACTCCCCCACCCGCACCGTCAGGTTTTCATTGTGGCGCAGAATTTTCCAGGGCTGCCGCTCCAGACCGTAGCGTTCCAGGGCCTGGAGGATCAGCGCCTCCTGGTTCCAGGTCACCGGAAATATTCCACAGCGGCCCGGAACATTTGAATGTCATAGTTTCCGGGGACGTTGCGGTAGAGATTGGAGCCCCACCGCTCGCTGTGGCCCATCTTGCCGAACACCCGGCCGTCGGGAGAGGTAATGCCCTCAATGGCGTAGGCGGAGCCGTTGGGATTGCAGCGGATGTCCATGGTGGCGTCCCCCGCCAGATCCACATATTGGGTGGCGATCTGGCCGTTTTCCGCCAGCTGCCGGATCAGTTCTTCACTAGCCAGAAACCGGCCCTCGCCGTGGGAGATGGGCACGTTGTAAACCTGGCCCACCTGGGTCCGGGCCAGCCAGGGAGACTTATTGGAGGCGATCCGGGTGCGGACGATCCGGCTCTGGTGCCGGGCGATGGTGTTGAAGGTCAGGGTGGGGCAATTTTCATCGGTGTCGATGATTTTTCCGTAGGGCACCAGGCCCAGCTTGATCAGGGCCTGGAAGCCGTTGCAGATGCCGCACATCAGCCCGTCCCGGTTTTCCAGCAGGTCTGTGACCCCCTCCTTCACCGCC
The DNA here is from genome assembly GCA_947630345.1 of uncultured Oscillospiraceae bacterium. Lineage (GTDB taxonomy): Bacteria > Bacillota > Clostridia > Oscillospirales > Oscillospiraceae > Faecousia. The sequence continues at coordinate 711 of CANRHF010000212.1, forward strand.
GCGTTGCGGAAGAAGGCGGTGATAAACTTGCCGCTGCCGTCGGGCTCGTCGCCGCCGGAGAAGCCGCCGGGGACAAAGACCATCTGGGCCGTTTTCAGCGCCTGGGCAAATTCCTCCACACTGCGCTGGATGCCGGCGGCGGTGCGGTTCCGAACCACAAAGATCTCCGGCTCCGCCCCGGCGTCCGCCATGGCCTTGGCGGAATCGTACTCGCAGTTGGTGCCTGGAAATGCGGGGATCAGCACCTTGGGCCGGACGGACTTCACCGCCGGGGCCTTCCGTTTTGATTGAGTATAGGCGAAATTCTCCACCGGGCCGCTGGACGGAATGTTGCAGGCGTAGACGCTCTCCAGCTTGCCCTCGTAGTCCCGTTCCAGCGCCTCCAGGGAGAGTTCCTCCCCGCCCCGGGCGATGTGTCCGGCGGCGGCGGTGACACCCAGCGGCATCCCCACCGGCTCCGACCCTGCCAGCTCCAGCACGAAGCCGCCGTAAGCATAGCCAAAGAGGGTGTCCAGGGACACGCTTTCCTCCAGTTCCACGCCGATACCGTTGCCCATGGCCATCTTGACCAGGGCCTCGGCGCAGCCGCCCATGCCCGGCGTGTAGCAGGCCAGGGCACGGCCGCTGTGGAGAAGCGCCGTCACCGTCTCAAAGTTTTTCAGCAGGGACGCCGTCACCGGAAGGCCGTTTTCATCATATTCCGGCAGCAGCAGGCAGACCCGGTGCCCAGCCCCTTTAAACTCGGGAGACACCGCCTCCTGGGCTTTGCCGGTGGTCACGGCGAAGGAAACCAGGGTGGGCGGCACGTCCAAATGCTCAAAGGTGCCGCTCATGGAGTCCTTGCCGCCAATGGCCGCCACCCCCAGCTCCATCTGGGCCCGATAAGCCCCCAGCAGGGCCGCCAGCGGCTGGCCCCAGCGGGCGGGGTCCTTCCCCAAGCGGGGGAAATACTCCTGGAAGGTCAGGTACACGTCCTCAAAGGACGCGCCGGAGGCGATCAGCTTGCTCACGGACTCGATCACGGCCAGGTACGCCCCGTGGTAGGGGCTTTTTTCGGTGATATAGGGGTTGTAGCCCCAGGACATGAAGGAGCTGTCGTCGGTATGGCCCTTTTCCACGGAAATTTTCTGAACCATGGCCTGGATGGGGGTCAGCTGCCGCTTGCCGCCGAAGGGCATCAGCACCGTCCCCGCGCCGATGGTGGCGTCGAACCGTTCCGACAAGCCCCGCTTGGAGCAGATGTTGAGATCGTTTACAAGGTTAACATAATTTTCCGCAAAGCCGCCGGTCACGGTCTTTTTCCAGGGCTCGGCGGCCTTGGGGGCGGCGGTGATGTGCTTTTCCGCGCCGTTAGAGCTTAGAAACTCCCGGCTCACGTCCACAATGGTCTCCCCGTTCCAGCGCATGACCAGCCGGGGTTCCCGGGTGACCACCGCCACCTGGGTGGCCTGGAGATTTTCCCGCTCCGCCAGGGCCAGGAACGCCGCCGCGTCCTCGGGGGCTACCACCACTGCCATCCGCTCCTGGGATTCGGAGATGGCCAGCTCCGTGCCGTCCAGGCCGTCATATTTCTTGGGCACCGCGTTCAGGTCAATGTCCAGCCCGTCGGCCAGCTCGCCGATGGCCACGGACACGCCGCCGGCGCCAAAGTCGTTGCACCGCTTGATCATCCGGCTGGCCGCCGGGTTCCGGAACAGCCGCTGGAGCTTCCGCTCCTCGGGGGCGTTGCCCTTCTGGACCTCCGCGCCGCAGGTGGAGAGGGACTGGGCGGTGTGGGATTTAGAGGAACCGGTTGCGCCGCCGCAGCCGTCCCGGCCGGTGCCGCCGCCTAAGAGCAGCACCACGTCCCCCGGCTCCGGCCGCTCCCGGCGAACATTCATTTCAGGCGCCGCCGCGATCACCGCGCCGATCTCCAGCCGCTTGGCGGCGTAGCCGGGGTGGTACAGCTCGTCCACGATGCCAGTGGCCAGGCCGATCTGGTTGCCGTAGGAGGAATAGCCGGCGGCGGCGGTGGTGACGATTTTCCGCTGGGGCAGCTTCCCGGGAAGGGTCTGCTCCACAGGAGTCAGAGGGTCCGCCGCGCCGGTGAGGCGCATGGCGCCGTACACATAGGCCCGCCCGGACAGGGGGTCCCGGATGGCGCCGCCGATGCAGGTAGCCGCGCCACCAAAGGGC
>CANRHF010000213.1 GCA_947630345.1 uncultured Oscillospiraceae bacterium
CCGTAGAGGGTCTGGGTGTAGCCCCGCTCCCGGGCGTCCGCCACCACCTTCTTCATATACGCCCGCACCCCATGGTAATTGGACAGATAGTTGTCAATATACTGCCGGGCCTCATAGCGGCTGACTCCGATATCCTCCGCCAGGGAAAACTCGGAGATACCGTAGACGATGCCGAAATTCACCGCCTTGGCGTGCCGCCGCTGTAGAGGCGTTACCTCCTCCGGTGCCACGCCGAAGACCTGGGCGGCGGTAGCGGTGTGGATATCCATGCCGCTTTGAAAGGCGGCGCGCATATTCTCGTCCCCGGCAATATGGGCCAGCACCCGCAGCTCGATCTGGCTATAGTCCGCGTCCACCAGGACGCAGCCGGCCTTGGGTACAAACATCTTCCGAATCTCCGCCCCCAGCTCCGTGCGGACGGGGATGTTTTGCAGGTTGGGGTCCGTGGAGGACAGGCGGCCTGTGGCCGTCACCAGATTCTGGAAGGTGGTGTGGACCCGGCCATCCGGGCCGACGCCCTTGAGCAGGCCGTCGGCATAGGTGGATTTCAGCTTGGTCAGCACCCGGTAGTCCATGATGGCCGGGACGATGGGGTGGATCAGCTTCAGCTTTTCCAGCACCTCCACATTGGTGGAGTAGCCCCGGCTGGTCTTTTTCCCCGAGGGCAGGCCCAGCTTTTCAAACAGAACCTCGCCCAGCTGTTTGGGCGAATTGATGTTGAAGGGCGCACCGGCGTAGGAATAGATCAGCTGTTCGCAGTCCCCGATCCGCTGGGTCAGCATCTGCCCAAACTGCTCCAGCCGCTCCCGGTCGATGGCCACGCCGGCCCGCTCCATGCGGTACAGCACCGGGGCCAGGGGTAGCTCAATATTCCGATACAGCGCCCCCATGCCCTTTTCCTCCAGCGCTTCGGCCAGCAGCGGTCCCAGGCGGTACACCGCCTGGGCGCAGGCGGCGGCGTCGCCGTCCTCCACGGTGAGGCCCAGATAGTTTAGCGCCAGCTTGGACACAGGATAGTCGGACTGGGTGGGGTTCAGATCGTAGGCCGCCAGGGCGGTATCGAACTGCCAGCCGCCCAGGCTCATGCCCAGACTGTCCAGCCGGTGGAGGGTCTCCTTGAGCATGTGGACGGTGTGTTCCGCCGGGGCGGCAAGGACAGAAGCCGCGGCGGAAGCCTCCATGGGCGTCAGGACGCAGCATCCGTCGGCCCAAGCAAGGCCCAGGCTGCCGTCAGGCGCCAGATACACGGCGCAGGCCGTGCCCGGAGCGGGCGGGGCGTCCCTCCTCGGAAGCTCCGGCGTTTTGATCTCCTCCGGCGGGGCCTCCTGCTCCGCGCCCCGAAGGCCGTACCGGTCGATGAGCCGCACAAATTCCAGCCGGGTAAACAGCTTGTACAGCTCCAGCCGGTTGGGAGGCTGGATGATGGCGTCCACCGGGGTAAATTCGATGGGCGCTTCCGGCCGGATGGTGGCCAGATCAAAGGAGAGGTAGGCCATGTCCTTCCCGGCCTCCAGCTTTTCCCGCAGCTTGGGGCGGATGGTAGGATCATCTAAATGTTCGTAAACGCCATCCAGGGAGCCGAATTTGTGGAGCAGCTCCGAGGCGGTCTTCTGCCCCACCCCGGCCACGCCGGGGATATTGTCGGAGGAGTCCCCCATCAGGGCCTTCAGGTCGATCAGGCGCTTGGGCTCAAAGCCGTACTCCTCCTGAAATTTTGGCCGGTCATACAGCGTGGCGGTGGTCTGGCCCGGCCGGGAGATCACCAGCTTGACATTTACATGGTCGTCGATGAGCTGCAAGGAGTCCCGGTCCCCGGTGACGATGACGCAGTCCCAGTCCTTTTCGCCGCAGATCCTTCCCACGGTGCCGATCACGTCGTCCGCTTCCCACCCCTCGCACTGGTAGATGGGGATGTTCATGGCGGCGAGGACCTGCTTCATGATGGGCATCTGCTGGGCCAGCTCCTCCGGCATTTTGTGCCTGGTGGCCTTGTAGCCGTCGTATTTCAGATGGCGGAAGGTGGGGCCGTGGAGGTCGAAAGCCACACAGATAGCCTCCGGCTGCTCCTCCTTCTCCATTTTTTCCAGGATGTTCAAAAAGCCATAGATGGCATGGGTAAACAGCCCGTCCCGGGTGGTCAGGGGCCGGACGCCGAAGAAGGCCCGGTTGATGACGCTGTTCCCGTCCAAAATCATCAGCTTCATACTCTTCTCCATTTCGTTCCCTGGGGCGTGTCCGTCAGCTCCACGCCCATGGCCTTGAGCTGGTCCCGGATCCGGTCGGCCTCGGCAAAGTCCTTGGCCTTCTTGGCTTTCGTTCGGGCGGCTACCAGGCCGTCGATCTCCGGGTCTGCGGAGGCCGCCGCCTCCTGGGCCTGACTATTCCGGAGCGCCTCGGCCTTTTTCAGCAAATCCAGGGACAGCACCCGGTCGAAGTCCTCCAGCGCCGCCAGCTTGGTGGCGTCGCTAACCCGGGCCTTCAGCGCGTCGTACACCGCCGTCACCGCCAGGGAGGTGTTCAGGTCCGCGTTCAGAGCGGAGATGAAACGCTCCTTCAGCTTCTCCAGAGCCTTTTGATCCGGCTCCCCGCCGGGGGTCAAAGCGGCGATTCTCGCGATCAGCTTTTCATAGGCCCCGGCGGCGTTGTCCAGGTTCTCCCAGGAGAACACCAGATTCCGGCGGTAGTGGCTTTGCAGGCAGAAAAGGCGGTAGGCCAGGGGGGCGTAGCCCTTCTGCTCCAAAAGGCTCACCGTCAAGAATTCGCCCTTGGATTTGGACATTTTCCCGTCGTCGGTGTTCAGGTGGTGGACATGGAACCAGTAGTTGCACCATTTGTGGCCCAGGTAGCTCTCGGACTGGGCG
>CANRHF010000214.1 GCA_947630345.1 uncultured Oscillospiraceae bacterium
GTACTCCAGGACACCTGGCTGTTCCCCGGCACCCTCCGGGAGAACGTGGCCTACGGCAATCCCGGCGCGCCCATGGCCGAGATCGAACGTGCCTGCCGCCGGACCCACTGCCACCGGCTGATCACCGCCATGCCCCAGGGCTACGACACTCCCATCCGGGAGGACTCCGCCAATCTCTCCGGCGGGCAGAAGCAGCTGCTGACCATCGCCCGGGCCTTCCTGGCGGACCGGCCCCTGCTGATCCTGGACGAGGCCACCTCCAACGTGGACACCCGGACGGAGATTCTGATCCAGCGGGCCATGGATACCCTGATGAAGGGCCGAACCAGCTTCGTCATCGCCCACCGGCTCAGCACCATCGTGGACGCGGACAAGATCCTGGTCATTGACCACGGGCGGCTCATCGAGGAGGGGACCCACCAGGAGCTGCTGGAAAAGAAGGGCTTTTACTACCGGCTCTACAGCAGCCAATACGAGGAGGGGTAAAAAATGCTCACGATCTACACCCGCTTGTCCCAAATCTCCTTCCGGGAGCTGATGGAGCTGTACCGGGAGGGAAACGAGGAAAACGCCCGGGACCTCTATCCCGAGCTGCCGGAAAATCAGGGAATTTTGCAGGTGGAGGCGGATTTCTACCAGTTTCTCCGGGAGAACTTCTTCCGCCGCCCCCAGGCGGTCTATGCCGTCTGGGAGGAGGCGGGGCGGTACTTTGCCGCCCTGCGGCTCTGGCCCTTCTCGGACGGCCTGCTGGTGGAGGCCTTGGAGACGGCCCCGGAACGGCGAAATCAGGGCTATGGGAAAGCCCTGCTCTCCGCCGCCGCCCGGTGGGCAGGGGCGCGGGGGTGGAAAAAACTCTACTCCCATGTGAATAAGAGCAACGGCCCCTCCCTGGCGGTCCACCGGGCCTGCGGCTTTCGGATCTATAAGGACTCCGCGACCTATACGGATGGAACGGTGCGGACCGACTGCTACACATTATGTAAACCTCTGGACGAAACCAACACTTTCTTTTCCCCGGAGAAGCAATAAGCGTATCTGAAAACGAACGGGCCCCGGCGAAGAGCCGGGGCCTGTCGATTATTTTTCCTTTGCTTCCTTGGCGGCCTTCTTGGCGGCTTTGGCCTTGGCCTTGGCTTCCTCGGCCTTCTTGGCCTCCTCCTTGGCAGCGGCGGCAGCGGTCTCGTTGGAGGAGATGGCCCACTTGGCAAACTCGATGCGGACCTGGTCCGCGCCGGTCTCCAGAACGATCTTATCCTCCTTCACATGGACCACCTTGCCCACGATACCGCCGATGGTGGTGATCTCGTCGCCCACCTTCACGGCATTGCGCATTTCCTCCGCTTCCTTCTTCCGCTTGTTCTCCGGGCGGATCAGCATAAAGTAGAAGACGGCCAGCATCAGCACCAGCATGATGACGGTGCTCATCATCCCCGCACCGGGATCGACCGTGGCTCCGGTGGCCTCCAGAAAATACAGCATAGCAACTCTCCTTCGTGTTAGTCTTTTTTCATTATACCATCGATTGGAAAAAAAGCAAGGAAAATCTAGATTCTTCGGCTGAGTTTTTCCGAATATTCCCGGCGGAAGGCCTCAAACCGGCCTTCGTCCAGGGCCTGGCGAATTCTCTCCAGGAGTTTGTTGTAAAAATAGAGATTGTGCAGCACCCCCAGCCGCATGGCCAGCATTTCCTCCGCGATAAACAGGTGCCGCAGATAGGCCCGGGAGTACCTCCGGCACACGGGGCAGTCACACTGGGGGTCTACCGGCCCGCTGTCTAACTGGTACTTGGCGTTTTTCAGGTTGATGGCCCCCTCCCAGGTGAAGAGCCGGGCATGGCGGGCGTTCCGGGCGGGCATGACGCAGTCGAAAAAGTCGATGCCCCGGGCCACGCCCTCGATGATATTGCTGGGGGTCCCCACCCCCATCAGGTAGCGGGGCCGGTCCTTTGGCATGTGGGGCTCCACCGCTTCGATGATCTCATACATGGTCTCGGTACTCTCGCCCACCGCCAGGCCCCCGATGGCGTACCCCGGCAGGTCCAGTTCCGCGATTTGCTTCATATGCGCTACCCGCAAATCGGCGTAGGTGCCTCCTTGATTGATGCCCCAGAGCATTTGGTGGGGGTTGACCGTGTCCGGCAGGGCGTTTAAGCGGGCGTTTTCCGCCTTGCACCGGACCAGCCAGCGGTAGGTCCGGTCCACGCTCTGCTTTACATAATCCTTCGGCGCCGGGTTTTCAATGCACTCGTCCAGGGCCATGCAGATGTCGGAGCCCAGATTCGACTGAATTCGCATGCTCTCCTCCGGCCCCATAAAAATGCGATGCCCGTCGATGTGGGAGGCGAAGGTGACGCCCTCCTCTTTAATTTTCCGCAGCCCTGCCAGAGAGAACACCTGAAAGCCCCCGGAGTCCGTCAAAATGGGCCCGTCCCAGGTGATGAATTTGTGGAGGCCCCCCAGAGCCTTTACATTTTCGTCTCCCGGCCGGAGGTGGAGGTGGTAGGTGTTGGACAGCTCCACCTGGCAGCCGATCTCCTTCAAATCCCGGGCGCTGAGGGCGCCTTTGATGGCCCCCTGGGTGCCCACGTTCATAAATACCGGGGTCTGGACCGTCCCATGAGCGCAGGTGAACACCCCCCGCCGGGCCCGGCCCTCGGTTTTCAGCAGCTCAAACATGATATTCCTCTCTTTTTCTCGGATTGTAGCGGACATAGAGCCGGGTCTGCTCCACCGTCCCCAGCTGGGTCCGGTAGGGGACCTCCTTCCAGAAGGTAAAGCCGCATTTTTCCACCACCCGGCGGCTCCGGGTATTGCGGAGGAAGTGCCCGCAGGTGAGAAAGTCATAATCCCAGAC
>CANRHF010000215.1 GCA_947630345.1 uncultured Oscillospiraceae bacterium
TGTATTCCAGATACACCGTGTGGGCGCCGCAGTCGGCGCACTCCACCTGGACGCACCAGCCGCCGTCATGCACCAGTGCTCCAACCCCCCGGCAGGCGGGGCAGTCTTCCAAAACGCGTTCCTGTTCCAAAACCATTTCCTCCTAATAAAATTCATGTTCCTGTTCGTCATACAGCGCCAGCCGCAGGCACCGGGCAAAATCCGACTTGATCTCCGGCAAATACCGGTCCACCGCCTGGGCAAGCTGCATGGGATTCATGGATGGCTCCTGGCAGCGGGTCAGCGCCCGCAGCTCCAGCTCCCCCGCCCCAGTCTGCCGGACGGCGATCCGGCGGATCAGGGGGATGACGTCCTGCTCCACCGGGCCGGACTTGCTCTTTTTCTCCACCGGCAGGGCCGGACGGCGGAAAAGGGCCGCTATTTTTTCCGCCGCCTCCGGCGGAACGCCTCGGTCGTACTCCAGGGTGACGGCGCTTTCCAGAAGCCGCAGCTCCCGGAGCTTCCGGCCGCCCTCATAGACCTTCAAAATTTCCACCCCGGGAACCAGCGCCCGGTTCAACCGGTCTCGGATCTCCTCCGGGGACGGGGCCTCCCCCTCCAGCTGAAAGTCCAGCAGCTCGCATAGGCTTTCCGTTCCCAAACTCATGGGCAGGGCAATGGACACGCTGGGCCTGGGCGTGAAGCCCTGGGTGTGGGTCAGGGGCAGCCCCGCCCGCTGGAAGGCCCGCTGGAGCAGCCGCATCAGATCCAAATGAGAAAGGTATTTCCCCTTCCCTGTCTTGGAAAACTGGGCCCTAAGCATCGCAGACCGCCTCCTTCAAAAGGGCGTCGGCTCCACAGCCGGAGCAGACCGCCCGGCAGTCCTGGGTCGTTCGTCCCTCATAGGCCCGTCGGCGCTCCCGGAGAAGAAAGTCCTTCCTAAGCCCCACGTCGATGGCGTCCCAGGGCAGGATCTCTTCCTCCCCAAAGCCCCGGCAGGCATAGTAGTCCGGGTCCACGCCGCACTCCCGGAAGGCCCGCAGCCAGGTTTCATAGGAAAAGTACTCGTCCCAGCCGTCCAACCTCGCACCCAGCTCCACCGCCCGCCGGAGGACTGGGCCCACCCGCCGGTCTCCCCGGGCAAACACCGCCTCCAGGCGGCTCAGCGCCGGATCGTGGTAATTGAACTCCACCCCTCGGACATTCCGCAGTCGCTCCTTTAGGAGCCTTGCCCGCCGGAGATATTCCTCCATGGGCAGCTGCTTTTCCCACTGAAACGGGGTGTGGGGCTTGGGCACAAAGTACGCCGCCGCCGCGTGGATCCGCAGGCCCCGCTTTTTGTTGACGGCGTTGGCCCGCCATGTGGCGGCCACCTTCTCGATCAGCTCCGCGATGGCCAGCACATCCTCCTCTGTCTCCGTGGGCAGGCCCAGCATAAAGTACAGCTTCACGCTGTTCCACCCGCCGGCAAAGGCCACGGCGCAGGAGGAGAGGATCTCCTCCTCCGTCAGGTTTTTGTTGATCACATCCCGCAGCCGTTGGCTGCCCGCCTCCGGGGCGAAGGTCAGGCTGCTTTTCCGCTGGTTCTGGAGCCGGGCGGTGAGCTGACGGGAAAAGTTGTCCGCCCGCAGGGAGGGCACCGACAGATTCACCCGCCGCTCCCGACAGTAGGGCAGCAGCTTGTCCGTCAGCTCCTCCAGCTCCCGGTAGTCGGAGGTGGACAGGCTGGACAGCGTCAGCTCGTTGATCCCCGAGTCCTCCAGGGTCTCCACCGCCTGGCGGTACAGCACCTGGGCGCTCTTTTTCCGTACCGGCCGGCAGGAGAATCCCGCCTGGCAGAACCGGCAGCCCCGAATGCAGCCCCGGAACACCTCTAAATTGGCCCGGTCGTGGACGATCTCCGTGGAAGGGACGATCATCTTCGTTGGGAAAAACGCACTGTCCAGGTCCTCCACGATACGCTTGCGCACCGTCGCGGGCACGACGGCATCGGGAATAATGGCACTAATCGTCCCATCCGCCCCGTACTCGTGTCGGTAAAAGGATGGCACATACACCCCGGGGATCTTGGCAACCTCCCGCAGAAACCGGGGCTTGTCCCATCCCTCCGCCTTGGCCTTGTCGTAGAGGGAGACGATCTCCACGGTACTCTCCTCCCCCTCTCCCAGGGAGAAAAAGTCGAAAAACGCCGCCAAAGGCTCCGGATTAAAGGCGCACACGCCCCCGGCAAAGACGATGTTGGAGAGCCCCGTTCGCTCCCTAGCTTCCAGGGGCACTCCCGCCAGCCGCAGCATATTGAGAATGTTGGAGTAGCTCATCTCATAGCCGATGGAAAAGGCGATCAGATCAAATTCTTTCACCGGCCTGCCGCTCTCCAAGGCCCAGAGGGGCAGACCGTTTTGGCGCATCGCCTCCTCCATATCCGCCCAGGGCGTGAACACGCGCTGGCACCAGATTCCCTCCATGGCGTTCATCACCCCATAGAGGATCCGCATCCCCAAATTGGACATACCGATTTCGTAGGTGTCCGGGAAGCAGAAGGCCACGTTCACCCGCACTTGGGCAGGGTCCTTCCGGATTTCGTTGTATTCCCCGCCGGTGTACCGGGCGGGCTTTTGAACCGTGGGCAGAATACGCCCCACTAGATCGGTCATGGCGGCACCTCTTTCTTGCCCCTATTTTACCCCGGCGGCGGCTACATTGCAAGCATTATTTTCCCGTCCTACCCGGATCACCAGTGCGCCCGCCGCCAAAATAGGAAAAAGCCCCAGCCCCAGCCGGAAGGTACCCAGCAGGCCCAGGGCGGTAAGTCCCGTAAGGCAGCCGGTCTCCACCAACCGGCAAAACCGCTGGGCGGTGGTCG
>CANRHF010000216.1 GCA_947630345.1 uncultured Oscillospiraceae bacterium
CGCCGCAGAAGCAGCCGGTGACGTTCCCCAGGTAAATCAGGCCCACCTTTTCCGGGTCCAGATAGGGCCGGGCGATTCGGAACCGGGAGGCGGAGATCAACCAGGCCCTGGAGCGGGACCTGGGGAAGTGCGCCTTTGAAAGCTATTTCAGCGAGACCGGGATGGTCCTCAGCGAGCTGCGCTTCCAGCGGAAGCACCTGCGCCGCTTCGCCAAGCCCCGGACCGTGCCCACGCCTCTGGCCCAGTTCGCGGCGAAAAGCTACCATCTGCCGTCGCCCTACGGGGTGTGCCTGATCATGAGCCCCTGGAACTACCCGTTGCTTTTGACCCTGGACCCTCTGATCGACGCCATTGCCGCCGGGAACACCGCCATCCTCAAGCCCAGCGCCTACGCCCCCCACACCGCCGAGGTGCTGAAAAGCCTGATTGAGGACGCCTTCGACCCGGAGTATGTGACGGTGGTCACCGGGGGCCGGGAAGAAAACCAGAGCCTGCTTTCGGAGCGGTTCGACTATATTTTCTTCACCGGCAGCCAGGCGGTGGGCAGGGAAGTGATGGCCAAAGCCGCGGCAAACCTGACCCCCGTGACCCTGGAATTGGGGGGCAAGAGCCCCTGCATTGTGGACAAGACCGCCAATCTACCCCTGGCCGCCCGGCGGATCGTCTTCGGGAAATACCTCAACTGCGGCCAGACCTGCGTGGCCCCGGACTATATCCTCTGCGACGAGGCTGTGAAGGACGCCCTGGTGGCGGAGCTGAAAAAGGAGATCCTCCGCCAGTACGGCCCCCGGCCCCTGAAGGACCCGACCTACGGCCGGATCATCAACGAAAAGCACTTTAACCGGCTCCTGGGCCTGCTGGACCCGGAAAAGACTGTCCACGGCGGGGAGACAGATCGGGAAACCTGCCGGATCGCTCCCACGGTGCTTTCCGGGGTGGACTGGTCCCATCCGTCCATGGGTCAGGAGATTTTCGGCCCCATTTTGCCGGTGCTGACCTACCGAAATTTGGAGGAGGCCGTCGCCCAGATCCAGGCCCGGCCCCATCCTCTGGCCCTTTATATCTTCACCGAGGACGCCGCCCAGGCCCGGGAGGTGATGGCCCGGTGCGGCTTTGGCGGAGGCTGTATCAACGATGTGGTGATCCACCTGGCCACCACCGAGATGCCCTTCGGCGGCTTCGGGGAGAGCGGCATGGGCTGCTACCACGGGAAGGCGGGCTTTGAGGCCTTCACCCATTTCAAGAGCATTGTGGATAAGAAAACCTGGCTGGATCTGCCCATGCGTTACCGGCCCTATAAAAAATTTTATGGCAAGCTGATCCGCTTCTTCCTGCAGTAGCGCTCGCCCCCGGCAAACTGCACAGGGGATTCCCCGGCAGCCGGGGGCGATTTGCGGCGAAATGCCGTTTTTTTGAAAAAATGTTGCAATCGCAACGAAGCGGTGGTATACTATCAATATCCCATTTTCTACCAAAGGAGAGCTGTCCATGATTTCAAAGGAAATTTGTCAGCGTGTTTTGCGGGAAGCGGTCTCCACCGGCGGGGACTACGCGGAGCTTTTCGCGGAAAACACCGTCAATCACAATATTCGCATGATCGCCGGAAAAGTGGATTCCATTCAGGACGGGGTGATCGCCGGAGCCTCCGTCCGGGTGTACAAGGGACTGCGGAGCGTCATGGCCTCCACCGTGGACACCAGCGAATCCGGTCTGCTCCGTTGCGCCCGGCAGGCGGCGGAGGCCCTGGGCCAGGGCACGGCGGCCATGGAGATCGTCCTCCGGGAGCGGACATTCGGGGATATCCACCCGGTCAAAATCGTGCCCTCCTCGGCCACCAACCGGGAGAAGATCGATGTGCTGAAGGCCGGCTACTTTGCCGCCCAGGAGTATTCCTCCGACATCAAGCAGGTCACCGGCACGCTGCTGGATGTGGATCACCGGATTCTCATCGCCAGCACCGAGGGCTTTGTCGCCCAGGACCGGCAGATCCGGACCCGGATCGCGATCACCGCCGTGGCGGACCAGGGCAAGGGCGCCCAGACCGGCTCCTGTTCCCCCGGACGGCGGATGGGCATGGAGATGTTCGAGTTTATTGACCCCGTGGCCGTGGGCAAGGCCGCGGCCCAGCAGGCCGTGACCATGGCCGGGGCCGGGTACTGCCCGGCGGGGGTCATGCCCGTGGCCATTGAGAACGGCTTCGGCGGCGTGATCTTCCACGAGGCCTGCGGTCACTCCCTGGAGGCCTCCTCCGTGGCCTTCGGCCTCTCCCAATTCTCCGGGAAGCTGGGCCAGAAGATCGCCAACGAGAAGGTCACCGCCATCGACGACGGAACCATTCCCGGGGCCTGGGGCTCCATCAACATCGACGACGAGGGCACGCCGGCCCAAAAGAATGTCCTCATTGAAAAGGGCGTCCTGAAAACCTATATGATCGACAAGTTCAACGGCCGCCGGATGGGCCTGGCCTCCACCGGCAGCTCCCGCCGCCAGAGCTACAGCTATACCCCCACCTCCCGGATGACCAACACCTATATCGCCGCCGGGGAGGACCGGAACGAAGATATCATTTCCTCCATCGAGTTTGGCCTGTACGCCAAGAGCATGGGCGGCGGCTCCGTGAACCCCGCCACCGGCGAGTTCAACTTTGCCGTCAACGAGGGCTACCTGATCCGTAACGGCAAGATCTGCGAGCCGGTCCGGGGCGCCAGCCTGGTGGGCAAGGGCTCCGACGTGATCCAGAATATCGACATGGTGGGCACGGATATGGACATGGCCCAGGGGATGTGCGGCGCGTCCAGCGGCTCCATCCCCACCAACGTGGGCCAGCCC
>CANRHF010000217.1 GCA_947630345.1 uncultured Oscillospiraceae bacterium
ACCGCCGCTGTATGCGCCGGGGCCCGTACTCGTCGGTGAAAGCCGGTCACTGGGAAACTGGGAAGGCAGAGTAGGGGGCCAGGGAGGAAGCTCCCGACGGCGCGAGTCAGAAGAACTGCTTGAGGAGGACCCCTGCCTGCGAGTGATGGGCGAAGGGGGTATTTGTTGCGGAAAAACGGCCGCGGCAGCTTTGGCTGCCGCGGTTTTTCTTTTTTCGGACGGCCTCGGGGCGTCTGGGTTTCCAACAAATTTTATGGAGGGATCTGAACATGAAAACCAACGTGAAAAAATGGCTGGCCCTGCTGCTGGTCGCAGTCATGGCCCTGAGCCTGCTGACCGCCTGCGGCGACACCAACAATCCGCAACCCAACGGCCAGCAAACAGAAAGCCAGCAGCCTTCCGACGCCGCTTCGACGAATGACGGACAGACTGACGATCCGGGTCAGCAGACGGAAGGTCAGCAGCCTACCGAACCGGACAAGAACGACCTGACCGTGGTCCGCTCCATGGAGCTGCAATATGCCAACAACTTCTCCGTGGACTACTGTGCCAACGGCTGCAAGATCATTACCGACGGCGCGGAGCAGAAGTTCCTGTGGGTGCCGGAGGGGGCCGAGGTGCCCGACGATACCGGCGATATGACCGTGCTGCAGGCGCCGCTGACCAAGCTGGGCTGCTTCTCTACCACCCACGCCACCCTGTTCCACGCCATTGGGGCGCTGGACAAGGTCTGCCTGGTCACCACCGCCCAGGAGAAGTGGTATATTGAACAGATCGCCCAGCAAATCGCCGACGGCACCACCACCTATGTGGGCAAGAACAGCGAGCCTGACTTCGAGCTCATCAGCCAGGTGGCGCCCCAGATCATCATCATCTCCGCCAACACCCTCCACGGCAGCGAGGAGGTGCTGGCGAAGCTGCGGGAGCTGGACATCCCCTACATCGCCGACAGCCAGCATTTGGAGAACCACCCCCTGGGCCGTGTGGAGTGGGTCAAGCTGGTGGGCGCCCTGCTGGATATGGAGGCCGAGGCCGACGCCTACTTTGACGATGCCGTGGCCCGTGTAGAGGCCGTGGTGGCGGCTGCGGCCCAGGAGGAGGGCAGTCCCACCATCATCCAGACCTACGTCTATAACGGCATGGTGTACGTCCGCAACGGCGGCGACTATGTGAACAAGATGTTGGAGCTGGCCGGTGGCATTTATCCCTTTGCGGATCTGGAGCCGGAGATCGGCGGCAACACCAAGATGACCATCGAGGATTTCTACGCCCAGAGCGTGAATACGGACGTGCTGATCTATGACAACACCAGCGACACCAGCGTGGCCTCTGTGGCAGACATTCTGGCCCATGGCGACTTCCTGGGCGATATGAAGGCCATCCAGGAGGGCAACGTGTGGGGCGTCAAGAAAAACTACTGGCAGGCCGCGGACGACGTGGCCACCATGATCGAGGACATCGCCACCATCCACGACATCGACATCAACATAGAGAAGGGCGCCATTCTGACCCTCATCGGCCCCAATGGGGCCGGGAAATCCACCATTCTAAAATCCATCACTCGCCACCTGGCCAAGCTGGGGGGCACGGTGGCCATCGAGGGCCAGGACATCCACCGCTGGGCCCCCAAGCAGCTGGCCCGCCAGCTGGCGGTGGTGCTTACCGAGCGCATTCGCCCGGAGCTGATGACCTGCGGCGAGGTGGTGGCCACGGGCCGCTACCCCTACACCAACGCCCTGGGCAAGCTGACGGAGAAGGACCGGGCGGTGGTCCGGGAGTCGCTGGGGAGGGTCCACGCCCTGGAGCTGGAGGACCAGGACTTCTCCACCCTCTCCGACGGTCAGCGGCAGCGGATCATGTTGGCCCGGGCCATCTGCCAGGAGCCGGAGATCATCGTTCTGGACGAGCCCACGGCCTATTTGGATATCCGGCACAAGATCGAGCTGCTGGACATTCTCCGGGAGATGGCCCACGAAAAGGGCATCACGGTCATCATGTCCCTCCACGAGATCGACCTTGCGACTAAAATATCCGACTACCTGATTTGCGTCAAGGGCGACACCATCGCCGCCTTTGGTCCTCCGGAGGACATCCTGGCCGGAGACGCCATCGACAAGCTCTACGATATCGAGCACGGCTCCTATGACCTGCTCTTCGGCAGCGTGGAGCTGGGGAAGCCGGCGGGGGAACCGGAGGTGTTCGTGGTAGCTGGCGCGGGCTTCGGTGTGGACTGCTTCCGGGCGCTCCAGAAGCGGCGGGTGCCCTTCGCCGCCGGCGTCCTCTTTGAAAACGACGTGGACTGCCGCATCGCCCGGGAGCTGAGCAGCCGCGTTATCGCCGCCCCGGCCTTTGAGCCGGTGGGGGAGGAGACATACAGGGACGCCGCCGCGGCGCTGGTAAAGTGCCGGGCCGTCATTGACGCGGGCGCCCCCCTGGGGACCCTCAACGCCGTAAACGGCCGCCTACTGACCCTGGCAAAGGAAAAGAACATTCCCGTCTATATAGGCTGGCGAGCCTGGGCGGAAAAATTGGAGGAACAGCGACATGGAGCATAACTATCCCTTTACCGCTATTGTGGGTCAGGAACAGATGAAGCTGGCCCTGATTCTGAACCTGATCGACCCGGCCCTGGGCGGCGTCCTCATTCGGGGTGAAAAGGGCACCGCCAAATCCACCGCCGTCCGGGGGCTTACGGACCTTCTGGAGGAGGTGCAGGTGGTGGAGGGCTGTCCCTTCCACTGCCGCCCCGGCCACGGGGAGCTGTGCGCGGAGTGCCGGGAGAAGACGGAGCCGCGCACCGTCCCCTACCGCCGCCGGGTGGTGGA
>CANRHF010000218.1 GCA_947630345.1 uncultured Oscillospiraceae bacterium
GATAGGAGAAACTTCCAAGAAAAGTAGTTGCTATTTTCCGAAAAGTGTGGTATGTGTTGTGGCAGCAAAAGGAAAGAGGGTGAATAAAAATGGCAAAGAAAAGAGCCAGCGGCGAGGGCAATATCCGCAAGCGGAAGGATGGACGCTGGGAGGGACGCTACGTCGCCGGGCATGATGAAAACGGGAAAGCGATCCGCAAGAACGTCCTTGGCAGGACCCAGGCGGAAGTCCGGACCAAGCTGAAAGACGCCATCGAGGCCAGCCAAACCCTGAACATGACGAGGGCGGACGCCTATACCGTGGGAAGCTGGCTGACGCTCTGGTATGAGCTGTACTCCAAACCCAACATCCGGGAGGCAACCCAGGAGCGGTACTGGAACCACATCCGCTACCACATCATTCCGGGACTCGGCGGCGTCCAGCTCTCCAAGCTGACCGGGCGGCAGATCCAGAAGCTGTACAACGATGTCCGGGACCACGGGCGGGTGAAGAAAGGCCCAAACGACCGGCGGGACCCATCTCTCAGCGCCTCTTACATCCGAAGCCTCCACCGGATGCTGCATATGGCGCTGGAGCGGGCGGTGAAGGAGCGGCTGATTCTCCGCAACCCCTGTGACGATGTAATTTTACCGAAGGAAGAAAAGAAGGAGATGAAGATCCTCAAACCGGAAAACATCAGTGCGTACCTGGCGGAGGCGGAGAAGCGGGGCGTCCTGCCCATGTTCTTCCTGGAGCTGTGCTCCGGGCTGAGAAAAGGGGAGCTGCTCGCCCTACTTTGGACAGACCTGGATGTGGAACGGCAGATGGTCTCCGTGTCCAAGCAGGCGGTGCGGGTGAAAGGCGGCGGCGTGAAGGTGACCACGCCCAAGACAGCCGCCTCCATCCGCATCGAGGCCATCCCCAAGGAGGCGGTGGACCTGCTCGTAGAGGAGCACAAAAAGCACCCGAGTAACCCGTATATGTTTCCCTCCCCGGTGACCGGCGGGATGTGGTACCCCGACGCGGTGAACCGTCTCAATACCAAGATGCTGCAAGTTCTGGGGATGGAGCACCTGCGGTTCCACGATCTGCGGCATACATTCGCCACTGTCGCCCTACAGAACGGGGTGGACATCCGCACGGTGTCCGGGATGCTGGGTCACACCGACCCCGGCTTCACTCTCCGCACCTACACCCATGCCACCAATCCCATGCAGGTCCACGCGGCGGAAACGATTGGCAAGGTCATGGCGGGGAGAAGATAGACGGAAATCAAATTCGGCGCACTCCGCCTCCATTCAGAATTTGCGCTGCGGTAAACAAAGAAAAAAATCCCTTTCGCAAAGGGCGCGCAAGAAAATAGGGAAGGAAAGCTGCCGTTTGCTGTGTGGGTCAGTCCCGCCGCCCCACGCGCAGTTTCCTTTCCGGCACTTTCCAGTCCCTTCCGCTTCTATCCGCTTGTGGGTCAGGGTGTGGGTCGGCTGTCCGGCCCCGCCGGAAACCCGTATCTTTTCCCGCAAAAAGGCAACAAGAATCCCGGAAATCATGGGATTTCCGGGATCTTTTGGAGCTGCTAGCCAGATTCGGACTGGCGACCTCATCCTTACCAAGGATGCGCTCTACCTGCTGAGCTATAGCAGCATTTTTCAGACAGCTTCGCTATTATAGCGCAGGATCTGAAAAATGTCAAGAGTTTTTCCACGCATCCAGGGGAATTTTTTGTACGGACTTGTCGTAGCTTCTTTCTTGAACCTTATTTCAGCGCGGGGATGGCAACCGTCCCCTCCCATTCCCCATCCCAGAGGACGGTGAAGATGTACACTGGCTGGAAAAAGCCCTTGGAATCGGCTTGGTAGGTAAGGGTATAGCCCAGAATTTGAGCAGTTTTGGCGGCAAAGTCGTCATACACGAAAAATTGGCCCTTTTGCAGCCGCTCATAGGCTTCCTTGGGGGAGCGGATCGGAACGGCCTTTTCTACCTCCTCCGCCTGGGGGACCCGGTATTCTACCTCCTTGATCTTGCCCTCGGCCAGATAGGAGACTCGGATGGTCCCGCCCAAAGGATATTCTTCCGTCGCCGGGAGGGTGAAGGTGTGCCACTGCGCCCCATCATAAGAGAAGTCCGCCTCCGCCGGGATCTGGATCTGGATCTCGGAGAGCAGCGCCGTCAGGGTTTGACGGTCCGCCTGCCGGTAGTCCATGCCCCGCCAGGCGTCGTAATTGCTAAGGGTGAAGCTGCCGTCGGCATAGGAAACGATCATTTGCCAGCCGGGGGCGCCATAAGTGGTGTAAATCACTTGATCGTCATAGTATAGCCTTTCCAGCGGAAATTCTGGGTCCTTTTTCGGATCCACCACATCGATCCACTGCTGGAGCAGGGCGTCGCAGTCCGCTTTGGAGAACCGTTTGCCTTTGCAAATGGGGGCCTCCCCGGCCTGATCGGGCAGGTCGCAGGAGACGGTCCAGGCCACGTCCCGGACGTCCACGGTGTAGGACGGGGCGATGGCCAGGTTGCCGTAGGGCTGGATGAAATACAGCCCCACAAAGCCCAGTACCACGGCCAGGAAGCCCCCCAGCACCGCTCCGGCGGGAAGATACGCCTCCTTCGGCGCTCTTTCCAGGAGCAGCAGGACCATCGTCACCGCCGCCCAGCCCAGGACGGCCCCCAGGGTGTTGCAGATGAGATCATCCACATCGAAGGTCCCCGCGCCCAGTAGGAATTGGGCGGACTCAATGAGCAGGCTGAGGCCCAGGGCCGCCAGCAGGGAGACGTACCACTTCCGCAGCCGCCGCCCGGTCAGGGGCAGCAGCACCCCCAGGGG
>CANRHF010000219.1 GCA_947630345.1 uncultured Oscillospiraceae bacterium
GGTTGTGGTGACTTTATTCTAACAAACTCAATCGCCTTTTTCTAGCCATTCGGTCTCACATCTATTGTAACGCTACACTTCGCGCCGGGTTGGCACTGAAACAGCGATTGACATTTTTCCCGCCGGCTGATATAATCAGGGGGGCGGACATCAGGAGAACCAAAAGGATAGCCGCTTGAGGCGGCTATCCTTTTTTCCCGGCGTCTATGTCGAATCCGGAAAGGAGGGCTTCCATGCCCATACAGATCCCCAACGATCTTCCTGCGGCGGAGACCCTCCAGCGGGAGAATATCTTTGTCATGACCCACACCCGGGCCGTGACCCAGGATATCCGCCCCCTGGAGATCGTGCTGCTGAACCTGATGCCCACCAAAATTGCCACGGAGACTCAGCTCTCCCGGCTGCTGGGCAATACGCCTCTCCAGGTCCATCTGGAGCTGATGCACACCACCTCCCACCAGTCCAAAAACGTGACGCCGGAGCATCTTCTGACCTTCTACAAAACCTTTGACGAGCTGAAGGACCGGAAATTCGACGGCATGGTCATCACCGGCGCGCCGGTGGAGCAGATGCCCTTCGAGGAGGTGGACTACTGGCCGGAGCTGTGCCGGATCATGGAGTGGAGCAAAACCAACGTCCACTCCACCTTCCACATCTGCTGGGGGGCCCAGGCGGGGCTTTATTATCACTACGGCGTCCCCAAGCGGGAGCTGCCGGAGAAGCTCTTCGGCGTCTATCCCCACCAGGCCGACTACAAGCGCTCCATCCTTCTGCGGGGCTTTGACGATACCTTCTGGGTGCCCCATTCCCGGCACACCACTGTGGACCGGGCGGATGTGCTTGCCGCTGGGCTGAAGCTGCTGGCCTCCTCCCCCCAGGCGGGGGTCTACGCCATGATGAGCAAGGAAGGCCGGCAGATCTTCATCACCGGCCACGCCGAATACGACCCGGAGACCCTGGCTCTGGAATACCGGCGGGACAAAGATTTGGGCCTGCCCATCCATGTGCCGGAAAATTACTTTCCCATGGACGACGATACCCAGCCGCCCTTGGTCCGGTGGCGGGGCCATGCCAACCTGCTGTTCTCCAACTGGCTCAACTACTTTGTCTATCAGACCACGCCCTACGATATCATGTCCATCGGAAGATGAGCGCTCCGCCCCGGCCGGGGCGGAGCTTTTCGCGATCCAATGGGCCTTCACCTTTCAAGACGTCTCGGTCCGGGCGCATGGACCGGGCCCGGCGGGAATAAATTGAATCGGAACGCTTTCGGGCCCCGCCGCGCCTTTCGACAAATAATCGCTTTCCCTATTGCAAACCCCGCGGCGCCGTACTATAATAGAGCGGAAAAAGAAATTGGGAGGGAATACGCTTGACCATCGACGATCTCAAGGTAGGCCAGAGCGGCGTAATCGCCCAGGTGGGCGGGGAAGGAGACCTGCGCCTGCGTTTTTTGGACATGGGCCTGATTCCCGGTACCGCCGTGAAGCTGCAAAAGGTGGCCCCCATGGGGGATCCCATCCAGCTCCGTGTTCGGGGCTACGAGCTGACCATCCGCCGGGAGGACGCCCGGAAAATCACCCTTCGGGAGGGGAGCATCCAATGATCTTTGCCCTGGCCGGAAATCAAAACTGCGGCAAAACAACTCTTTTCAACGCCCTCACCGGGTCCAATCAGCATGTGGGCAACTTCCCGGGGGTGACGGTGGACCAGAAGGAGGGGACCATTAAGGGCACGGACCACCAGGTGGTGGATCTGCCCGGCATCTATTCCCTCCGTCCCTACTCCCAGGAGGAGGTGGTGACCCGGGACTTCATCGTGAACGCCAAGCCCGACGCCATCATCAACATCCTGGACGCCACCAATATCGAGCGGAACCTGTACCTGACATTGCAGCTGCTGACCCTGCGGGTGCCCACGGTGATTGCCCTGAATATGATGGACGAGCTTCGGGGCAACGGCGGCAGCGTGAATGTGAAAAAAATGGAGAAGGCCCTGGGGGTGCCGGTGGTGCCCATCTCCGCCGCCAAAAATGAGGGCATCTCCGAGCTGATCGAAACCGCCGTCGCTACCGGCGGGGGGCGGGTGCTGCCTCAGGTTCTGGACTTCTGCCCCGATGGGCCTGTCCACCGCTGCATCCACGCGGTGAGCCACATCATCGAGGACCACGCCCAGAAAATCGGCGTCTCCCGCCGGTTCTGCGCCACCAAGCTCATCGAGGGGGAGGAGGGCTTCTCTGACCGCCTGGGCCTGAGCCAGAACGAAAAGGAACTCATCGAGCATTCCATCATTGAGATGGAGTACGACTCCGGCCTGGACCGGAACGCCGCCCTGGCGGATATGCGTTACAACTTTATCGAAAAGGTCTGCGCCGACTGCGTCACCAAGGCGGAGGAGAGCGCCGAACACCGCCGGAGCATGGCCATCGACGAGGTGCTGACCAACCGCTATCTGGCCATTCCGCTGTTCGTGGCCATTATGGCGGCGGTGTTTTTCCTGACCTTCAACGTCTTTGGAGCCTGGCTGTCGACGCTGATGGAAATGGCTGTGGAAGGGTTGACGGCCTTTGTGGACCGGGCTTTGACGGCCTACGGCATCAACCCCGTGGTCCACAGCCTGGTCATCGACGGGATCTTCGCGGGGGTCGGCAGTGTGCTGAGCTTCCTGCCCCTGATCGTGGTGCTGTTTTTCTTCCTGTCCATTTTGGAGGACTCGGGCTACATGGCCCGGGTGGCCTTCGTCATGGATAAGCTGCTGCGGAACCTGGGCCTCTCCGGCCGGAGCTTCGTACCCATGCTCA
>CANRHF010000220.1 GCA_947630345.1 uncultured Oscillospiraceae bacterium
AGCTATACCTTAACACGGGTACTCTCTATTCGCTACCTTTTTTTCTTCTTGTCACACATCATTGTAAACCCTACAATCGCTTGGGTGGTTAGGCTGCTTCTTTGCTTGCTTTTTTTCCTGATTTGTGCTATGATATACAGACGACTGAAAAAGGGGGGATGGGCGTGACGCTGGGCTATTGGCAGAGCCTGCTGCTGGGACTGGTTTCCGGGCTGACGGAGCTGTTGCCTGTTTCCGCCCCCGCCCACCGGGCCCTCCTGCTGCGGATGCTAGGGCAGGATAGCGTTGGAAGCGTGATGCTTCTGTTCCTCCATGCCGGTGCGCTGCTGGCTTTGTACCAGAATCTGCGGAGCCAGATGCGCTATCTGAACCGCCAGCGGCGGTTGGCAGCCCTGCCTATGCGCCGCCGGAAGCGCCAGCCTGACCGCCAAGGCGTGCTGGAACTGCGCCTGCTCCGCTCCGCCTGCCTGCCCATGCTGGCGCTGATCCTGCTGTTCGGCCTGGCGCCCGGCTGGTTTGAGAGCTTCCCGGTTCTCTCTGTCATTCTGATTCTCAATGGGATCCTACTGTATCTGCCCTCCCGGCTTCCCACCGGGAACAAAAGCGCCCACTGGATGACCCGACTGGACGCCCTGCTCATGGGCCTGGCGGCGGGCCTGGGCGGACTGCCCGGGTTTTCCGCCCTTGGCGCCGCAGCCTCGGTTGCCCAGATCCGGGGGGCCGACCGGCAAAAGTCCCTGAACTGGGCCCTGCTGATGACCCTTCCCGCCCTGCTGGCCTGGATGCTGCTGGACGGGTATGGCATTGTCACCGCCGCCGCGGGTGGGGGGCTGGGGATCGAGCCGCTCTTTTTACTGCGCTGTGTGCTGGCGATGGCGGCGGCCTGGGCCGGGGCCTATGGGGCGATTATGCTCCTGCGGTTTATGTCGGTCAACCTGGGCTTTTCCAGCTTCGCCTACTATTCCTGGGGCCTTGCCCTGTTTACATTCATTTTGTACCTGACCACCTAAGGAGGAACCATGGCAGAACAAAAACGGAAAAATCAAGCGTCCAGGGCGGCTTCCGCCGCCAAGGGCAAAAAATCCGGCTCCAAGTCCGGAAAAAAGGGGAAAAAGTCCGAATCCCTGTTTTCCCCCCGGTTTATCGGCGCTGCCGTCAGCTTGGCGGTGTTTATTCTGCTGCTGGTGCTGTTTTTGCAGCCTCAGGGGGCGCTGACGACCCTGATCTCCAATGTACTCCAGGGCCTGGTGGGCAGAGTCGGATTTCTGGTGGCGATTCCCGCCGCGCTGTATCTGTTCATCATCCTGGCCTTCAGCGGAAAACGA
Organism: uncultured Oscillospiraceae bacterium; assembly: GCA_947630345.1. Taxonomy (GTDB): domain Bacteria; phylum Bacillota; class Clostridia; order Oscillospirales; family Oscillospiraceae; genus Faecousia. The sequence goes on from CANRHF010000220.1 coordinate 1,326, forward strand.
CCGGTACGGCTGCGGACGGCCTGCGTCATCGCCTTTGCCTTTTTCTGCGGGGCCGTGGGCCAGCTGGCGCTGAATCCGGACCCCAAGAGCCTGGGTACCGGCATTGGCGTGATCGGAGCGCTGTACCAGGGCGGCGCCGTGGGCAGTACCGGCGGCGTCCTCTGCGGCGGGCTGGCTCTGGGGCTGCAGTGGCTCTGCGGGACGGTGCTTGCCTACATGATCCTGATCCTGCTGGCGGTGCTGACCCTGCTGGGCGCCCTGCAGATCACCATCACCAGCATCGTCCGGGCCATTCGGAACCGTCCCCGGGCGGAATGGGAGGACGAGGAAGACGACGAGGACCTTCTGGACCCAGCGGAGGTGGTGGTCAACCACATCGCCGCCAAGCGAATCGAATACGTCCAGCAGCGCCGGGAACGGCAGGCCCAGCAGGTTCAGCAGGCCCAGCAGCCGGCCCCTCCCGCGCCTCCAGCTCCTAAAAAGGAGCCGCCCAAGGCCAAACCGGCGGAGCGCCGCCCGCTGGACCCCAAGGCCAGCGAAATGCTTCGCCAGATCGACGCCGACGTAGAGTCCCCGGTGGCGGCAGCAGCCGTTCGGGTGACCGCGCCCCAAGAGGATGAAAACGAGCTGCTTTCCCCGCCGGTGACGGAGGAGAAGCCCGTCCCGGAGCCGGTTTTGGAGCCGCTGGAGACGGAGGAGGAGCCCGAGCAGGATTATCCGGAGGAAATGCCGCCCTTTGATATCGACGCGCCCATTCCGCCCGCCCCGGTGCTGGAGAAGCCCCCAGTTCCCGAAACGCCCGCTCCTGCCGCGCCCAAGCAGGTCAAGGTGACCGTGAAGGACACCAAGGCCGCCGCCGCGCAGGTCTCCCAGGAGATCGCCCAGCAGGCGGAGGAGCAGAAGCCGGAGTACAAGTTCCCGCCTATCGAGCTGCTGAAAGCCCCCACCGAAGGGGCGGCGGACGGCACCGCGGAGATGCGGGAAAATTCCCGCCGCTTGAACGAAACCCTGGCCAGCTTCAAGATCGAGGCCCACATCATCAACGTCACCCGGGGCCCCAGCGTCACCCGCTATGAGGTGGAGCTGGAAAAGGGCGTCCGCCTGAACAAGCTGACCTCCGCCGCCGACGACATTGCCCTGAATCTGGGGGCCTCCGGCGTGCGGATCGCCGCCGTGCCGGGGAAAATCTCCGTGGTCGGCATCGAGGTGCCCAATCAGACGGTGACCACCGTGACCCTCCGGGAGGTCATCGCCTCCCAGGAATTTGCCCGGGCCAAGTCCAAGGCGACCTTTGCCGTGGGCAAGGACATCGGCGGCAGCTGCATCGTGGGCAATATCGCCAAGCTTCCCCATATGCTCATCGCTGGTACCACCGGCTCCGGCAAGTCCGTGTGCATGAATTCCATCATCATTTCCCTGCTCTACAAGGCCAGCCCCGAGGACGTGCGGCTGATCATGGTGGACCCCAAAATGGT
>CANRHF010000221.1 GCA_947630345.1 uncultured Oscillospiraceae bacterium
GAAACGGCAGGAGCTGGAGGCCGCCCGGATTTGCTGACTTCGGTCGGGCTCCGCCCTCCCTTCGTCAGCAAATCCGCACCCTAGAAACGAAAATTCTTTCGCTTTTTCCAGTCTCACATCATTGACAAATGAACAATATTCAAAATCCCAGCGGTTTTTGTTGGCCTTTCTTATACCATTCAGACGGGCAGGGGAGGGGGTCAGTCCTCCTCCGGCAGCAGGTCCAGCTTGGACAGGGGATTGGCCTGGGCAGCGATTTTCAGCTCCGTATTCTCAATATGGGTATAAATTTGGGTGGTGTTCAGATTTTCATGGCCCAAAACCTCCTGGACCGTCTTCACATCCACGCCGCCGGAGAGCATCATGGTGGCGGCGGTGTGGCGCAGCTTGTGGGCGGAGAACTGGGAGGCGTCCAGGCCCGCCATCAGCAGATATTTTTTCACCAGCCGATGGACCGCCGTGACGCTGATCCGGTTGCCGTCCCGGGAGCCGAACAGGGCCCGATTGTCCGTCAGCACTTTTTTGTTGCGTTCGGGCAGGTAGGCGTCGATGGCCTTCCGGCAGGGCGTGCCAAAATAGACGAAGCGCTCCTTGTTGCCCTTGCCGACCACCCGAATCCGGTCCTCGTAAACATCCGTCAGGTTCAGGCCCACCAGCTCGCTGCGCCGGATGCCGCAGTTGAGGAAGAGCATCAAAATGGCGTAGTCCCGCTTGGCGTTGGGGCCGGAGACCGCCTGGAGCAGCGCGGCGGACTGTTCCATGGTCAGGTATCTTGGCAGACTTTTCCGGAGCTTGGGATACTCCAGATCGGCCACTGGATTGTCCTTGAGCTGCTTGGTGCGCACCGTCAGGTACTTATAAAAGGATTTGATGGCTGAGAGCTTCCGGGCCCGGGCGGAGGCGGCAATGCCGTACTCCGGCGCGGCGGAATCGGGATTCACAGCCCGATCGTTGGCCAGATAGGATAAAAAGTCGAAAATCTCCGAGGACGTCACGGTGCCCAGAAATTCCGCGTCGATGTCCTTGATGTCAATGGTGTCCAGATCGGTGTGCAGCGGCATTTCCTGACGCATCAGCTTCAGGAACCGCAGGAACATCCGCAGGTCCAAATAGTATTCCTGAATGGTCAGCTGGGACTGGCCCATGATGGTCTCGTGATAAGTAAGGAAATCCCGCAAGATCTGCGGACAGTCGCTGTATCGCTTCATAAACGCCTCCAAACGGGAAAAATAGTTTTGCGGCCAGCCGTTCACTTATCGCCGTGCTTTTGGCCGGCCGTTCGCTTATATGGTCTGCCGGCAGCTTATGTCCGGCTGCTGATCACTACATCCCTGCATAGCCCCTTCTAACGCAACAAAATTTTTATTTTGTTGCGTTAGAAGGAACCACAGTCCGCTTTTCTCCCCTCACGGGTTTTCTTTAACAATAGCACCCCCGGCGGATTCTGTCAAGGGACGAAAAAAACTTTTCCTTTTGTCTTTACATTCGCGCTCTTCCGGGTTACAATAGAGCCAGATATCAAAAAGGAGGCAATTTCATCCATGAGCATCAAACGAATCGGCGTTCTCACCAGCGGCGGCGACGCTCCCGGCATGAACGCCTGCGTCCGGGCTGTAGTCCGTACCGCGTTGTATCATAATATCGAGTGCTTCGGCATCCGCCGGGGCTGGCAGGGCCTGATCACCGGCGACATCGTCCGTCTGGACGAAAAGAGCGTGGCCCACATCATCAACCGGGGCGGCACCATTCTCTACACCGCCCGGAGCAAGGAATTTATGACCGAGGAGGGCCAGAAAAAGGCCGTCTCCACCTGCAAATTCCTGGGCTTGGAGGGCATCGTGGCCATCGGCGGCGACGGCACCTTCCGTGGCGCTCTGGCCCTGAGCAAATATGGCATCAATGTGGTGGGCATCCCCGGCACCATCGACAACGATATCAGCTGCACCAACTACTGCATCGGCTTTGACACTGCCGCCAACACCGCCATCGAGTGCATCGACAAGCTGCGGGACACCATGCAGTCCCATGAGCGCTGCTCCGTGGTGGAGGTCATGGGCCGCAACGCCGGGTATCTGGCCATGTATGTGGGCCTGGCGGTGGGCGCCACGGCAGTGCTGGTCCCCGAGGAACCCATTGATTTTGAACGGGACGTGATCGAAAAGATCCGTCAAGCCCGGTTCAACGGCTTCACCCACTACATGATCGTGGTGGCGGAGGGCGCCGGCTCTGCGGCGGACATTGCCAAGCAGATTAAGGAGACCATCGATCTGGATCCCCGGGTGACGGTGCTGGGCCACATCCAGCGGGGCGGCACCCCCACCGGCCGGGATCGGGTCAACGCCACCAAGATGGGCTATCTGGCGGTGGAGCTGCTGAATCAGGGCAAGACCAACCGGATCGTCTGCACCAAGGACGGCGGCTATCTGGACGTGGACATCGACGAGGCGCTGTCCATGAAGAAGAGCATCCAGCGGATGGAAGAAGACGTTCTGGCGGCAATGACCGGCTTCTGAGAACACACCACAAGTAAAAGAGGCACGGGATTCCCCCCGCGCCTCTTTTACTTTGCCTCCTGGTGGGGATACCGATATGTCACCGTTTTGCCCGTGGCCTGCGCGTAGGCGATTTCCGACGCGGTGCTTTTCCCGATATAGTCCCCCGGATTGATCACACAGATCCCGTCGGACAGATCAATTTTCCGCTTGTGCATATCGTCCAGCATTTCCTTGACCTGGGGCGTCACTTCCCTGCCGTACTTGTGGTCGG
>CANRHF010000222.1 GCA_947630345.1 uncultured Oscillospiraceae bacterium
GATTCTTGTTCTGCCATGTAAGGATCAGGCGACCAGGTGGAGCGCCAGCGATATCGAGGAATATGAACGGATAAAATCATGCGCGGATAAGATTGTCTACACAGCAGAACGATACTTCAACGGGTGTATGCAAAAAAGAAACCGGCACTTAGTTGATTGTAGCAGTTTATGCATTTGCTACCTAACCAAACAAAGCGGAGGAACGAAATACACAGTTGACTATGCGACTGCAAACGGAGTTTCCGTTATCAATCTAGCAACAAATATAGATGCTCAAAAGCACCCGAAATTATCTCCGCGCGGCAAACTCTTCAAGGCTTTTTTTACATACTGACCAGGATACTGACCAGGCCAGGAACCTTCACGGTCCCTGGCCTGGGTTTTCTGTGGTCTTGTGCAAGATCACCCATCCTAGCGCAAATAGCTGATTCCCCCGCTGGCCCACATGGCCAGGATCAGCACCACGCACAGGAGCAGGACCAAAATATAGCAAATCAGTCGCTCTCTTTTCATCTCTCGCCGCCTCGCAATCATCACAGGATTCATCCAGGATGAGGAACCTCTCAAACTCCAAATCGTGCCCCAGATCGGAGGCTATACAGGGCTATTTGGTTGGTTTCGTTAGCACTATGATCCCATCCATTGCAGATTCCCTTCATTCCCGCTTGCGGTGATATCGGATGTACCGTTCGGGTCCACAAGGAGAAAACTTCTGATCACCAAATAGTCTGGAAGATTCTTTGGCAGCCGCAATTCATACGCCGTTTCAAAGCCCTGCTCGGTCAGCCGGGAGATGATCACCTTTCGGTCCTGGTACACATTCAAAACATAGACGTTGCCATCCGATTGAACGCTCACAAGGGACTCGAAAAAGCTGTCTCGGGGCTCGTCGGGAGGGTCGGGCGTCCAGATGCTGTAAGCGTCCTGGAACACAAAGGGCATGGCGTATATTTCGACATTTTCCGCGTCGGAGACCACAATGGCGTCCCCGTCTTCGACAAATGCGTAGACTTTTCCATTTCTCGCGCACATCGGCGCGGAGGTAGAACCGCTGACCAAGCCAAGATACGGTGCCTCTTTGAGGTATTCCTTCACCAGTTTGCTGGAGACAAAGGCGTCCGAGTCCAGATCGTACACATTCACCAGGACATCCAAAATATATGTTTCCTCTGTGTAGTCCCTGGTATAGCACATGACCCGGTACATCAGCCCATCCTTCACGATGGAACGGCTGTAAGCAATATTGCCGTCGGACAAGTCGGGATCGGAAACGATATGAAGTCCTTCGTCCAACACATAGCGGGAAGTAGATTCCTGATAGGAGATGGTGGCATATACCAGGGCGTTTTCCTCAAACTCGGGGTGCGCGCCGCTGTTGGTGCTGACCACGCACACAAAGCGGTTTCGCTCCTGGTCAAAGCTGATGTGGTCCAAAAAATAGGGCAGCACAATGTCATAGCAATCATTTGGATTGGCGAAGCGAACCACGTTGATATACTGACCGTCATACACATCTTTTCGCGCCCCCACATTGAACAGGGCATAAGCGGTGCCGGTCTGCTGAACATAGCCCAAATCGTCGGGCCCAAACCGAATACGCAGCGCGGTATCCACTTCATTGGGGAATGTTTTCTCGATGCCCGCCATGGAGAGGACCGTTTCGCTGGGATAGAAGTAGTAGTCCCCATTTCCGGTTTGAACGATAAAATCCCCCTTGACTTCCTCGCCTCTCCGGTGCCGCTTTAGCAGCTCGCCATCCTGACCGTAATAGAGGAGATCGGAACGTGCCGGCGGATCGAGGGAAAACGCATTTACTGAAGAAAAGGTGGACAGGTTCAGGATTACCTGGGTTCCCTCCGGACGCTCTAAAGTGGTTTTCGTGTCCGCGTTCATTCTGCTTACGACAAAGACGCCGATCCCGACGCAGAGCAACCCGAGAATGGCCAGTGTTAGCAGCAGAATCCATTTTTTCCCTTTGAAGCCCACAAAAACCCCTCCTTATAGTGGCTTGCGCGATTGCTGTGATGTTGAGCGTTTCACAATTCTTCCCATAATTGATTATAACGTGCTGATTATTGAGATTCAAGGGGTTTGGCACAAGTGGAGATTTTCCGGCACAACTGGGAAAAAGCAACAAAATGCAACGAAAGCCGCGCCGGCTTTTCGCCGAAGCATTTTTCCAAACGGAAGATGTTTATTGGGGCCGGGGGACCCATGATCTCCAGGCGCTCCAGATATTTGATTGGCAGCTCTACCTGTTTGCCGTCCACCCAGATGGGGTAAACCTCCCGTGCCAACCGAATGCGGTCAAGGGCTTGGCTGAGATAGGTGTTGAAAATCCCTTCTAGATCCCGTTTGAGGACATAGCGGAAGGCGCTGACCTCGTAGCCGGCGGGGGCGAACTCTACATAGTTGGTGACGAAGATCAGCACCGCGTCCTGGCGGAAGCCGCGGAGCCGCCGGGCCAAGGCAGTGCCGTCGTCCTCCGGGGTGGCCAGGTCCACATCCAGCAGCGCCAGATCGCACAGCTCCAGCTCCTGGTCGGTGATGTGCGCCGGGTTGGTATGCGCCAGAATTTCAAACTCTTCCCCTTGACTGCTCAGAAACGCCTCCACACGGCTTTTCACGCGATTCAGGAACAGCTTATCATCATCACAAAGAAGAACATGAAGCATGGTATCACCTCCCGCCGGATAGTATTATTTTACAGACAAAGAGGCGAAATTTCAACATTAAAAATGTGGCTGCCTG
>CANRHF010000223.1 GCA_947630345.1 uncultured Oscillospiraceae bacterium
TGAAATCTTCCGCCCGAAAACTGCAGCGCCATATCCACAAGATTCCGAATCCCGCGATCCGGGTTCTCTTTCATTTCTTTCAGAGTCCTTTTCACGATAGATCCCACTAAAATTTTAGATATACTGCTCTCCATTTTCACTGCTCCTTCCGTGGCGCAAAAGGTATGGATGTTACTGTGTGGATCATACTCTTAATGGCGCCCCCTTGCAAGGGACAAACAGCCCGCCGCGTCCAAAAAAGGAACAAAGTCAGCGTCGCGTCCGAAATTTGGACGCGCGTTTCTTTATGTCCCATGACTTTCGCGTTTTTTCACAGTATACTTTGCTCAGAACACAGGAAGGAGACAATGCAATGATTGAAAAAGTAAACCCCAGCCACCCGGATAAACTGGCAGACAGGATTGCCGGAGCGATTGTGGATCTAGCCTACACCATGGCACCTGACCCCAAAATATCGGTAGAGGTGCTGATCGGTCACGGCCAGTGTCACATTATCATGGAATCGTCTGTAAACCCGGAACTGGAAGCAATCACAAGTATTGTTCACCGCATCGGCGGCAATGTATCTCCCGATATCCAGATCGTACCGCAGGATGCCTTTCTTGCCGAAAATCAGAAAGAGGGGCTTCGCTGCGGGGACAACGGTATTTTCAAAGGGATGCCGCTGACTGCGGAACAGAAAACGCTTTCAGAGATTGCCCACAGGCTCTATGCGGCGTATCCCTTTGACGGGAAATATATCTTGGACGGAGATCGGCTGCTCATCTGTCAAAGTCATGCAAGCACAGAAGCCATTCGCAGCCTTTATCCTCGCGCGCAGATCAATCCCCTGGGGGACTGGACGGGCGGCACAGACGTGGACACCGGCGCCACAAACCGGAAACTCGGCTCCGATATGGCTGATTCCGTCACTGGCGGCGGCCTCCATGGCAAGGATTTGTCCAAGGCGGATGTTTCCGTCAACATTTACGCATTCCTGAAAGCGCAGAAAACCGGCAAACCCGTGGAACTGTGCTGCGCCATCGGTGACAGCGAGATCGATGGAATCCCTTATTCGGAAATCGTGGCCGAAGCCAAAAAGTATATTGACTCCATCGGCGGATTTGAAAAGCTCGCGGAATGGGGACTGTACTAAGCTAAAATCTTACGAATAGAAAGGAAAGAAAAAACATGAATACCTCTCTGAAAACCGCAATGCAGAACTTCGCGATCAATCAGGCTCTGAACTATGTGGAAAACGCTCCAGAGGAAAACATCCCCAAGCTGATGGCGTTTGTTGACAGACATTCCCCCAGCGGCTGGTATGAGAGCCAGCGCGCGGCAGTCCGTCAAGCCATCGAAGAAAAAGGAAATTGGTATCAGTTGATTCTAAAGGCATATGAGCTGGATCCCGGCGTCCGGAAAGCGTTTTTCCAGAATCTTCTGTTTAACGGCAGCCTGAAAGGGAGCGCCACGCAGAACGAAATGGCCGAGAAATACGGCTGCAATATTCCCTGGGCGATCCTTTTGGACCCCACCTCCGCCTGCAATATGCACTGCACCGGCTGCTGGGCGGCGGAATACGGACACAAGCTGAACCTGAGTCTGGAAACCATTGACTCCATCATCCGGCAGGGGAAGGAGTTGGGCGTGTATCTGTACATCTATACCGGCGGCGAACCCCTGGTGCGCAAAGCTGACCTGATCCGGCTGTGCGAAATGCACCCGGACTGTGAATTCCTGTCCTTTACCAACGGAACCCTGATTGACGAAGCGTTCTGTCAGGAGATGCTGCGGGTCAAGAACTTTGTTCCCGCCATCTCTCTGGAGGGCTTTGAGGAAGCAAACGACAGCCGCCGTGGAGAGGGAAGCTATGCAAAAGTCAAGCGCGCCATGGAGCTTTTGAAGGCTCACCACCTGCTCTTTGGCATCTCCACCTGCTACACAAGCAGAAATTACGCGGATATCACAAGCGAGGAATTTTTCGACTATCTGATCGAATCCGGCGCGCTGTTCTGCTGGTTTTTCCACTATATGCCCGTGGGCAACGATGCGGCCATCGAGCTTCTCCCCACCCCGGAACAGCGAGAAACGGTGATGCGCAACATCCGTGCTTTCCGTGAGACGAAGCCCATTTTCACCATGGACTTCCAGAATGACGCCCAATATGTGGGCGGCTGTATCGCCGGAGGCAGGCGGTATCTGCATATCAACGCCAAGGGCGATGTGGAGCCGTGCGTGTTTATCCACTATTCCAACTGCAATATCCACAACACGACCCTTCTGGACGCGCTCCAAAGCCCTCTGTTCATGGCCTACCACAACGGGCAGCCTTTCAATGACAATATGCTTCGCCCGTGTCCCATGCTGGAAAATCCGGATCTTCTTCCGAAAATGGTCAGTGAGACAGGCGCCGTCAACACCGACTACCAAAGCCCGGAAAGCGCCGAGCATCTGTGCGAGAAAACCTCCCGCTATGCTGAAAAGTGGACGCCGAAGGCCACGGAGCTTTGGGACTGCTGTGCCGGTTGTTCCAAGTGTGCCAAAGAAAGTAAGAAGTAAGGCATGATTCCATATCGGATTTTCACGGATGCCACCGCCGATCTAACGCCTGAACTGCTGTATAAAAAAAGTGAATTGGAGCACGGAAAATCTTCTGACCCGCGTTTTTGAACTCTTGGTGTGTTGATTACTTATCTGCTGTGTATTCCCATCAACTTAATACTGCATCATTTGACCGGCATCGGAAATTTAAGCGCTTTCCTGCCGC
>CANRHF010000224.1 GCA_947630345.1 uncultured Oscillospiraceae bacterium
TGGACAGCACGCCGAATACATCGTCCGGCAGGCTCGCAACCTCCCCCATGGCGGCCATGAGCTTTTCCTCCGCCGGAGACAGGGTGTGAGCCCGGCGGCTGCGCATTTTGGTCAGGAACCGGCGGTAGCGGCCCAGCTCCGGGCAGTCCCGGTAAAACAGATCCAGCGTCTCGTCGGAAATGGCCAAAATTTCCGTGGTCTCAAAGCTGCCGGCGGTGCGCACCTCCACCATCACGCTGCCAAATTCGCCGCTCATGGCCTGGTACACCGGGTCCCGGGTGTCCACATCCGCCTTCCGGGAGCAGTAGCTCCCCAGGCGGCCGAACAGTCTTTGTACCTGCTCCATTTCGGACAGGTAGCGGAACAGGGTCTCCCCGGAGCTGCCCAGCTTGCCCTCATAGGCGGTCAGCGCCAGCCCGGCCTGACGAGCCTCGCCCAGCGCCTGGCGCCACGCGTCGTCCGAGGGGAAAAGGTCTTCCGTCGCCCAGGTATCCTCCACGGGAATCTCGCTGCGCAGGCGGAGACGGTTTTGATCGTTCATAAAACTGCCTCCTTTAAGGAAATTATCGCCATTATATCAGATATTGGGGGAAAACGCAAGTAACAGCCGGGGCAAAATTGCCCCGGCCCGCTTTATTTTGTCTTGTCCGCCGCGATGATCCGCTTCAAGCCCTCGATGCCCACCCGGATGGCGCCGGTGGTGTCCTCGGTCATGGGCTGGAACAGCCCGGCCTTCTCCCGTTCCTGGTTCCACACCACATGGAAGCAGCTTCCGCAGCGCACCCCCAAGGCCGCCGCCACCACGAACAGCGCCGCCGACTCCATCTCGCTGGCTTTGACCCCCAGCCGCTTCCAGGACTCCCATTTTTGCAGCAGCTCATAGTACACCGGGGATTTTTCCGGGGCGTGCTGGCCGTAGAAGGCGTCCTTGCACTGGACCACGCCGGTATGAATGCGATAACCCAGGGCCTCTCCCGCCTCTTTCAGGGCGGCGGTGACACCAAAATCCGCCACCGCCGGAAATTCCAGGGGCGCGTATTCCAGGGAGGTATGCTCGAACCGGATGGCCCCCGTGGCCACCACCACATCCCCTGGCTGCACATCCATGGCGATGCCGCCGCAGGTGCCCACCCGGATAAAGGTGTCCGCGCCGATGTTGTGCAGCTCCTCCATGGCGATGGAGGCCGAGGGGCCGCCCACGCCGGTGGAGCAGACGGTGACCTTCTCCCCCAGCAGCTTTCCGGTGTAAATATTGAACTCCCGGTTCATGCCGATATGGACGGGCTCGTCAAAATAGGCCGCGATGGCCTCGCAGCGGCCCGGGTCCCCCGGCAAAATGCAGTACCGGCCCACGTCCCCCTGGACGCACTGAATGTGAAATTGTTTTTCCGTCGCTTGCATATTGGCCCCTCCTTGTGAAAATTACTAAAATAGTATAACACAGAGAGGAAATTTTTGCAAGGTTTTCATAATACGAATTTTGTCAATTCTGCGGAGGATTTTGTTTTTTCCGCATATAGAGGAAAAAGGAGTAGCCGATGGGCAACAGCACCAGGACCAGCAGCACCGGAAACAGCAGCCAGTAGAGGCCAAACCACGGGGTCAGGAGCAGCACGGCCCCGCCGATCATCCAGAGGTAGCCGGCAAAGCGGTGGGTCTTGTTCCAGTTCTCCGGGTCGTCCAGGGTCCAGGGCACCCGGATGCCCATGGTGTAATTCTGCTTGCACTTGGGCAGATAGTTGCCCACGGCCAGGACCAAAACCCCCACCCCCGTCAGGATCAGCTGGGTGATGGGGACCTCCATCCCCATGGCCAGGGCGAAAACGCACGCCTGGACCAGGTTCCCCAGCACCGGCATGGTCCACAGGCCGATGGCCCGAAGGGCGGCAGAGTGCTTCTCCGCCTTGGGGTCGAACCGGAGGGCCAGGGCCACCACCGCCTCCATGGCGCAGAAGAACAGGGGCATCCACAAAATGGCCTCCAGCTTTCCCTGGTAGCCGTCGGCGACCCCGGCGGCGTTAAAATGGGTGGGAATCCGCTCCGGCAGCCAGGGCCAGAGCAGAAAGCCATAGGCGATGGGCAGCAGGCAGAGGGCGAATTGGGCGATGGTAGTCAAAATTTGCTTCTTTTTCATGGTTTTTCCTCCCGAAACTGGGCCAGCCAGAGCATGGCCTCCTCAAAGACAGACGCGTTGAGTTCATAGTAGATGAAATTCTTCTCCCGCCGCTCCGTCACAAGACCCGCCTTTTTCAGCTGGGCCAGGTGATAGGAGATGGTGGCCCCGGTCATGTCGAACCGGGCGGCGATCTCCCCCGCCGGCATAGCCCCCTGCCGCAGCATCACCAGGATCTGCCGCCGCGCCGGGTCCGCCAGCGCCTTGAATGTCTCCTGAAAGCCCAATCTACCGCCTCCTTCTATTTAGATTTTTTTCTAAATAGATAATAGCGCTGTCTTTTCATTTTGTCAAGAGATATTTAGAATTTTTTCTAAATATTGTTCCCCCGCCGGGAGGCGGGGGAACGGGGTGTTTCATTTTGGGCAGATCGGCTGGGCTCTTAGAACAGGCTTACCTGGCTGGTCTCCGGCATATCGCCGAAGGCGCCGGCGTCCTTGAGCATTTGGATATGGGTCTTGGAGACCTTGGGACAGGCCAGCGCCACCTCCTCAATGGAGAGGAATTCCCTTCCCTTCCGGCCCTCCACCAGATCCCAGGCGGCGGTCTCTCCCAGCCCGGAGATGGAGA
>CANRHF010000225.1 GCA_947630345.1 uncultured Oscillospiraceae bacterium
CCGCCGCCGTTAAGGCCGCTCGAAATCAGCTGACGGCGGAGCTGTGCCGGGAGCCCACCCTACAGGAGCTGTCGGAGAAAACCGGCCTGACCCCGGAGGAGATCGCCATGGCGGAGGCCGCCACCGCCTGCACCGAGTCCATCCAGCGGGAGACGGGGGAGGACGGCTTCACCCTGGAAAACGTGCTGACCGACACCCAGACCGAGGAGATCATGGTGGAGAAAATCGCCCTGCGTCAGGCCATCGAAAAGCTGCCGGAGCGGGAGCGCACCGTGATCAAGCTCCGGTACTTCCACAGCCTGACCCAGGACCGGGTGGCGAAGGTCCTCTCCGTCAGCCAGGTGCAGGTCTCCCGGATCGAAAAAAAGGCGCTACACCGGCTGCGAGATCTGCTGGCGTGACGCCAATGAAAATTGGTGGGTTTTGCCTCTTTATTTTTGGCGAAAAATGGAGTAAAATGGAAGCCAATCCAATGTAGGACGGTACCGACATGACAGAAACAGAAAAGCAGCGCTTTGCCGCCGCAAGGCGAAATTATATCGCTTCCCAATTTTCAAATCTGAATCCCATGCAGCTCCAGGCCGCGCTGGCCACCGAGGGGCCGCTGCTGCTGCTGGCGGGGGCCGGAAGTGGTAAAACCACCGTGCTGATCAACCGGATCGCCAATCTGATCCGCTACGGCCGGGCCAGCGACTCCCAGGAGGTCCCGGAGGGGGTGACGGCGGCAGATCTGGCGTTCCTGGAAGGGCTCCGGGAGCCAGTCAGCGAGGAGGACCGCCGGCGGGCGGACAACCTCTGCGCCCTGGACCCGGCGGCACCATGGAATATTCTGGCCATCACCTTTACCAACAAGGCCGCCAATGAGCTGAAGGAGCGGCTGAGCAAGCGGCTGGGGCCCATGGCCATGGATGTGTGGGCCATGACCTTCCACGCCGCGTGCTGCCGGATCCTTCGGCGGGAGATCTCCCGGCTGGGCTACACCAGCAGCTTCACCATCTATGATACCGCGGACTCGGAAAGAGTGATGAAAAGAATCATTCGTGATCTGGGGCTGGACGACAAAACCTTCCCCCCGCGGTATGTGCTGAACATCATCGGCAAGGAAAAGGACCGGCTGGCGTCCCCGGAGGATCTTCTGGAGCGTGCGAACAGCGCCGGGGACCCACGGGTGCGCCAGATCGCCCGGGCCTATCAGACGTACCAGACCCGGCTGAAGGAAAACAACGCCCTGGATTTTGACGACATCATCTATCAGACGGTGCTGCTGCTGCAGAAGTTCCCGGAGGTGCGGGAATACTACCAGCGGAAGTTTCAATATGTGCTGGTGGACGAGTACCAGGATACCAACCATCTGCAATATCTGCTCACCTCCCTGCTCACCGGTCGGGCGGGAAACCTGTGCGTGGTGGGCGACGACGATCAGAGCATCTACCGGTTCCGGGGGGCTACCATTGAGAACATTCTGAGCTTTGAGAATCAGTATCCGGGAGCCAGGACCATCCGCATGGAGCAGAATTACCGCTCCACCCAGGCCATTCTCAACGCCGCCAACAGCGTGATTGCCCACAACCTGGGTCGGAAGGGCAAGCGCCTCTGGACGGCCAACGATTCGGGAGAGCCGGTAACGGTGTACGAGGCCCCCGACGAGGGGGCCGAGGGGAACTTCGTGGCCGGGCGAATCATTGCCATGTCCCGGGGGAAAAATTATAAGGACTACGCCGTGCTTTACCGCACCAACGCCCAGTCCAACGCCCTGGAATTCGCGTTCAAGCGCAACGGCATTCCCTACCGGGTGATCGGCGGACTGCGGTTCTTTGACCATGCGGAGATCAAGGACATGCTTTCCTATCTGTGCGTGCTGAACAACCGGTCAGACGACCTGCGGCTGACGCGGATCATCAACAACCCGCCCCGGGGCCTGGGGGCCAAAACCCTGGAAATGGTCCAGAGACTTGCCCAGGCCGAGGGAAAGAGCATTTATCATGTGGTGTCCCACCCGGCGGATTATGCTCCGCTGGAGCGCTACCGGGAGAAGCTGGGGGCGTTCTCCGCCATGATCGAGTCCCTTGCGGAGCTGCTGGATACCGGGATCAGTCTGCCGGAGTTTTACGAGGAGGTCATGGTCCGGACCGGGTATCTAGCCATGCTGGAGGAAAAGCCCACCGAGGAGAATTTGACCCGGCTGGAAAATATCCGAGAGCTGAAATCCAGTATTCAAACCTATGTCCAGACGGCGGAGGAGCCCAGTCTGGCGGGATTCCTGGAGGAGATCGCCCTGTACACAGACATCGAGGAGTACAACGAAAGCGACGACGCCGCGGTGATGATGACCATGCACGCCGCCAAGGGCCTGGAATTTGCCAATGTGTTCCTGGTGGGGTTCGAGGACGGACTGTTTCCCGGGATGCGGGCCATTGGGGAGCCGGAGGAAATGGAGGAGGAGCGGCGGCTGTGCTATGTCGCCATCACCCGGGCCAAGAGGACCCTGACCATCTCTTACGCCCGCCGCCGGATGCTTTACGGACGCACCAGCTCGTCCATGCCCTCCCGGTTTTTGGAGGAACTGGCAAGTGGAGAGGTACGGAGGATCGGGGGTTATGTTAACCACGAGGCGGAACACCGGGTCCCGATCCATCGGGCGGCGCCGCCCAAAACCGGCGCGGCCCCCTCGGTAGTCAGACCTGCCGCCAAGGCGGCGCCTTATCTCGAGCTGAACAAG
>CANRHF010000226.1 GCA_947630345.1 uncultured Oscillospiraceae bacterium
CACGAACTCCTTGTCCTTGATCTCCAGGTTGAAGTCGTGGACGGCCACGACCTTATTGTCGTATATTTTCTTGACATCGGTTAATTTCACACTTGCCATTATCCCTGATCTCCTTTCTAATTAGCCCTTCACGGCGCCGCCGGTAACGCCCTCGACATAGTACTTCTGCAAGCACAGGAACAGGATCGTCACCGGAATCGCCACGATCACACCGCCGGCACAGAAGGTGGTGTACATTCTGGCGATCTGATCGTTGGTCAGCCAGCTATACATACCTACCGCCACGTTGTAGCCCGAGGAGGTGCCGAAGGCAACGTACCGGGCAAACACATAGTCGCCCCAGGGCCCCATGAAGGCGGTCAGGATGGTGTAGATGACGATGGGCTTCGCCAACGGAAGAATGATCTTATAGAGTACCTGGAATCGGGTCGCCCCGTCCACCCGGGCCGCCTCGTCTAAGGACTTGGGGATGGTGTCGAAGAAGCCCTTGGACACATAGTAGCCCATGCCGGAGGACGCCACGCCCACCAGGATCAGGCCGGGGACGGCGTTGGCCTGGGTCAGGCCCAGGTCGCTCAGGACCCGGTACAGAATGATCATGGTCAGCATTCCGGGGAACATGCCCAGGATCAGCATGAACCGCATCAGGGGGCCCCGCATCTTGAAGCGGAACCGGGAGAGGGTGTAGCTCATGCAGAGCTGGATCACCGTGATCAGCACGGCCGAGGCCAGGGCGATGATAAAGGTGTTCAGATACCAGACCTTAAAGTCGGAATTCCACAGCTTCAGGTAGTTGTCGAAGCCCCACTGCTGGGGGATGACGTAGCCGACCTGGTAGGTGGACTCCACCCGGAAGGACTGCAAAACGATGAAGACAAAGGGGATCAGCCAAACCACGCTGATGATAATCAGCAGCAGGTAGACGAAGAAGTTGCTGATCCGGTTGGCCGCCTTCAGACCCATATGGCGCTTGAGGGTGTTCTCGTTCTTACTCATCACTGGTAATCCTCCTCATTCTTGATGGAGGGCAGCACGTTGTAGACCACCAGGGAAATGACCGCCACCACAACGAACACCATGATACCGACGACCGAGGCCAAATAGTACTGGGATTCCGCGCCGGTGGTGATCTTGAAGAGCCAGGTGATCAGCAGGTCCGTGTAGCCCACCGAGCCCGCCGCGCCCGATGCCGCCGGGTTGGTCGGCGCGCCGCCGGTGAGCAGGTAGATCACGTTGAAGTTGTTCATGTTCCCGGTGAAGCTGGTGAGGAGATACGGGCCGGTGATGAACAGCATATACGGCAGGGTGATCTTGGTGTACTGCTGCCAGCCGTTGGCGCCGTCGATCCGGGCGGACTCGTAAAGGTCGGCCGGGATGTTCATCAGGATGCCGGTGGTGATCAGCATCAGGTAGGGGATGCCGATCCAGATATTGATGGCGATGACCGACACCCGGGCCCAGGTTGGATCCTCCCAGAAGGGCAGCGGCTGGGAAATCCATCCCAGATCCATCAGCGCCAGGTTAATGAGGCCGTTCCGGGCGAACATCTTGGAGACGTACAGCAGGGAGATAAACTGGGGGATGGCCACGGTCAGCACCAGAATGGTCCGCCAGAGCTTTTTCAGCTTGATGCCCTTCTTGTTGATCATCATGGCCACGAACATGCCCAGGAAATAGTTGGTGAAGGTGGCAAGGAAGGCCCAGATCAGGGTCCAGGTCAAAATCTCGCCGAAGGTCGCGGAGTAGGACTGGCCGCCGCCGTTGCCGCCCTGCCAGGACAGCAGGGTGTTGAAGTTGTCCAGACCCACCCAGGTGAAGAGGTTGTTGGAATAGCCGTTATGGGCGCCGTCATAATTGGTGAAGGCCACCAGGATCATGAAGACGATGGGCATAACGGTGAAGACCAGAATGCCCGTCAGGGGCAGGGCCAGCAGGGTCTTGTGGAACTGATCGTCCACCAGGCTCCGCAGGTCGTCTTTGCCGCTCTTGAGCTTCTTGCCGGAGCGGAGGATCTGCTCGGAGAGCTTATTCTGCTTCACATTCACCCGCCAGGTGTAGATAAAGGCGATGATGAAGAAGATGGTCAGCACGCCGTAGAGCAGGATCTTGAAGGAGTTGTCGTGATAGTGGGTGGTGTAGGCGTCCAGAAGGGGATCGTAATCCTGGGTCGGTCCCTGGATGCCCAGGGTGCCCAGCATGGACAGCCAGTACCCGCCGCCGGCAAACATATAGACAATGAACACCGCTTCAAAGGCCAGGAACAGCAGGCCCCGGAGGATCTGCCCCCGGGCGATATTTCCGAAGCCCATCACCACGAAGGAGATCTTGGTTTTCCAGTCCCCCTTGGTAAAGGTGGTGACAATGTCCATAAATTCGTCCGCGACTATTTTGCAGCCGGTCTTGATGAGGTTCACCACGGTCCAGAACAGGGAGGCAATGGCCTTGGGGATCCCGCAGAAGAAGGCCGCGATTTTGTAGGTGAAGCGGTGCCATTTGGAAAGGCGAAGGAATTCCAGATCAGAGTATTGTTTCATCAAATCACCCCTTAAATCAAATTGGCCGGAGCCAGTTACGGCTCCGGCCAATCGCATTACCATGTCAGGCTAAGCCAAAAGACTATTCTCTTCTCTTAGTCTCTTATTCGGCGGGGACCAGCGTGATCTCGCCGGTGGCCGCGTTGAGCTGCACATAGTAGGTGCCAGCCTC
>CANRHF010000227.1 GCA_947630345.1 uncultured Oscillospiraceae bacterium
CGGGAAATTTCTTGCTGCTCCATGTCATTCCTCCAAAATTCGCAAGTATAGCCCCTCCAGTTCCTTCCGGTCCATCAGCACCGGCACGGGATAGAGGGGGTTGGCCTCCCGCGCGGCATAGCCGGCCAGCTTGGGGATGTCCGCCCGCCGGAGCTGGGGAATGGTGTCTCCAATGGAAAAGCGCCGCTTCATGGCCCGGATCGCCTGGATCAGCGCCTTCGCGGCCTCCTCCTCCCCGGCATCCGCCTGGGCGATCCCCGCGCCCCGGGCCAGCTCCGCCAATTTTTTGTACACCGCCGGGCCGTAAGCCGTCAGCACCCGGTCCAGCAGTACCGCGTTGGCATAGCCGTGGGGCACATTGTACTCCCCGCCCAGGGAGTGGGCCACGGCGTGGATATAGCCCACATAGGACTTGGTGAAGGCGCACCCGGCCAGGTAGGCCGCCTGGAGCATCTGCTCCCGGGCCTCCAGGTCGCCACCGTTTTCATACGCCCGGGGAAGGTAGGCAAAGACCCGCTTTACCGCCTCCATCGCGTCCCGGCGGGTGTCCGCCGTGGTGGAGCGGCCGATGTAGGCCTCCACGGCGTGGGTCAGGGCATCCATCCCGGTGGAAGCGGTCAGCGCCGGGGGCAGGCTGACGGTGAGCTTGGCGTCCAGCACCGCGTACCTGGGGATCAGGGGAAAGTCGTTGATGGCGTATTTGTGCCGGGTCTCGGCGTCGGTGATCACCGCCGCCAGGGTGGTCTCGCTGCCAGTACCGGCGGTGGTGGGGACGGCAATGAGCAGAGGCAGCCGGGTCCGCACCTTCAAAATGCCCCGGCATTTGCCCAGGGGCTTCCGGGGCTTTGCAATGCGGATGCCTACGGCCTTTCCGCAGTCCATGCTGGACCCGCCGCCCAGGGCGATAATGGCGCCGCAACCCGCGGACCGGTACAGCGCCGCCGCCTCCTCCACGGTGGCGGTGGTGGGATTGGCTACCGTCCTGTCAAAGACGGCGCAGCCGATCTTCGCTTGGGCCAGCGCCGCCTCCAGCTCCCGGGTCAGCCCGTGGGCCGCCACCCCCGGGTCCGTCACCAGAAGCACCTGGGAGACGCCGGCTCGGGCCAGGACCGGGGGCACCTGCTCCACATGGGTCAGCGGTTGGGGTTTTCGGTAGGGCAGCATTGGCAGCGCCGCCCGGAGAGTCAGCTGAAAAGCGCGGCAGTACAGTTTTTGCAGGGGATTCACAGGTCAGTACCTTCTTCCGATTGTTTATAGATAAACAAAAGGATAGCAGATCCCACTCTATTTGTCAAGCCCCGCCTTGAGGCCCGCATTTCTGATTTTTCCATGATATCACAGCAAAAACGCCGCTGTCAATGACTTGACAGAAGGGAAAAAGGGGGTATAATGGGATTATAGAAAGGAGCGGATTAAAAATGGCGGTTCGGCTGAATGAGGACAAGGAAATGGTTCGCACCATCCGGGAGGGCCTGAAGCGCACCGGCGGCTACTGCCCCTGCCGCCTGGAACGGACGGAAGAAAACAAGTGCATGTGCAAGGAATTTCGGGATCAGATCGCCGATCCCAAGTTCAAGGGCTACTGCCACTGCATGCTTTATTACAAGGATTGAGGGCAATTTTTTCTATTTTCCCCCTTTACAAACCGGGCAAACCCTGCTATAATAGCGGAGCAATGAAAAATGTACGCGCCAGTGGCTCAACGGATAGAGCATCGGATTCCGGTTCCGAGGGTTGGGGGTTCGAATCCCTTCTGGCGTACCATCGCAAACACACACGAACCCCAGATTATGTGGGTAAAGCATGTGTTTGCAGTTAAATTAAAAATGCCGGAGAGGGTTTGACCCTCCCCGGCATTTCTGTTATGCGCTGCCGCTAACTGTGCTTTATTTTAACCAGTCTCTCTATGCAGTAGTCAAGAGAACCTTGTTCACGTGGTGAAACCTCCACAATCTGTAATATAATTCAAGGATCTCCATCAGCTCATCCAGCTTTTCTTCCGTACTCAAAGCTACTCCACTCTCCCTCCGGCGGGCTCACTCTGCCGTGTAGCTGTTCAGCGCTTTATGGGCCGCCTCCTGCGTGAAAAAGCAGTCAGATTCTGGATATACCACCAAATGTGTTTCAAATTTTTCTCTGGTATCATTAGCACGGTATTCCAAGATGTCTTCGACATTATCAAGATCATTGACATAAGCAGAGGCAATTACATACCCACAAACATCCGCTAGAAACATCGCCCCGGACACATCATAAGGTTCTCCGCTCTCGTCCCGATCAATTACCCAGACTTCCATTCCCGGCGTAAAAACCGGCCCAGTGTTATCAGGCTCTACCATCTCCGGCGGCGTCTCAGATTTAACAACAAAGCGGTCATAACCGCGTTCACGCAAAGCCTGGACCCAACTTTCCTGCCGCCCCTCCTGGGAATAATGTTCTTCGATCAGCTCACAATCCGCCACTTTTTCGCCATTGGTAGTCACCTCCTTTCCTTCGATAGCTTCCAGCAGCACATCTACCACCTCATCCGTCAAATCAAAAAAGTGTTTATGCCAACCGGGGCAGCCGCAATCCTCAGTAGTCAGCGGCTCATAACCCTGGTATTTTTTCAGCCACAGAACCGCCTCCCGCAGGGGCATACGCGGGTGTGGTTCAGCAAGGATCGGCTGGACCTCGCCCTC
>CANRHF010000228.1 GCA_947630345.1 uncultured Oscillospiraceae bacterium
CACGGCGGCGGATCTGATCAAGCTGGCCATGCTCCGGGTGGACGAGGCTCTGGCTCGGGCGTATCCCCAGGCCCAGCTCCTGCTCCAGGTGCATGACGAGCTGATCGTGGAGTGCCCCCAGGAGCAGGCGGAGCAGGTGGCCGCCCTGGTCAGCCGGGAGATGGAGCGGGTGGCCGACCTCTCTGTGCCGCTGGAGGCCCAGGCCAAGTGGGGCATGAGCTGGTATGAGGCAAAATAATGGAGATTTTGCCGTTAAACGAAGCGTTGATTCCCCAAGCGGCGGCGCTGGAGCGGGCCTGCTTCTCCCTGCCCTGGAGTGAAAACGCCCTTTTGAGCGAGCTATCGAATGAAAACGCCCTGTTTTTGGCGGCTACGGAGGGGGAGACCCTGCTGGGCTATGTGGGCAGCGAGATCTCCTTTGAGGAAGCGGACATGATGAATCTGGCCGTTTTTCCCGAACACCGGCGGGAGGGGATCGCCCAGGCGCTGGTGGCGGCCCTAGAGTCGGTATTGGCCGCCCGGGGCGTGGAAAAGCTGACCCTGGAGGTCCGGGCCTCCAATACTCCCGCCCGGGCCCTCTATGAAAAATTGGGATATGTTCTCATCGCCCGCCGCCCGGGCTACTACCTCCGGCCCCGGGAGGACGCGGTACTGTACCGAAAGGAGCTGCGCGCATGAATATTCTCGCCATCGAATCCTCCTGCGACGAGACCGCTGTGGCCGTAGTGGCCGACGGCCGCCGGGTGCTGACGGATCAGATCGCCTCCCAGGTGGCCCTGCACCGGCTCTACGGCGGGGTGGTGCCGGAGATCGCCTCCCGGAAGCATATGGAGGCCATCTACCCCCTGGCGGAGCGGGCTCTGGCGGAGGCCCATATCACCCGGGGAGACGTCGACGCCATTGCCGTCACCTACGCCCCGGGGCTGATCGGCGCCCTGCTGGTAGGGGTGAATTTTGCCAAGGCCGCCGCCCTGGCCCTGGGCAAGCCCCTGATCCCGGTGCATCATATCCGGGGCCATATCGCCGCCAACTATTTGGCCTACCCGGATTTGGAGCCGCCGTTTCTGTGTCTGGTGGTGTCCGGGGGCCATACCATGCTGGTGGACGTGGCGGACTATACCCAAATGACCCTTCTCGGCACCACCCTGGATGACGCGGCGGGGGAGTGCTTCGACAAGGTGGCCCGGGTGCTGGGGATGCCCTATCCCGGCGGCGCGGCGCTGGACGCCGCCGCCAGGAGCGGCGACCCGGATAAATATGTCCTACCCCGGCCACGGCCCGGGGAGAATCCTCTGGATATGAGCTTTTCCGGCCTGAAAACCGCCGCCCTCAATGTCCTCCACCACGCGGAGCAGGTGGGGGAGGCGCTGGATGTGCCCAGCTTCTGCGCCGGGTTTTCCCGGACGGTGGCGGACATTCTGGTGAGCCGCACCCGGCAGGCCCTGGAGCGCACCGACCGGAAAAAGCTGGCTGCGGCGGGGGGCGTGGCGGCCAACTCCGTCATTCGAGCGGCCCTTCAGGACTTGGCGGGGGAGATGGGCGCGGAGCTGTACCTGCCGCCCCTTTCCCTCTGCGGGGACAATGCCGCCATGATCGGCGCCCAGGGGTATTACGAGTTTTTGTCCGGAAATTTGGCGGATATGGGCCTCAACGCCTACGCCAGCCGCTCCCTTTTTGGCGAACGGCTGTAAAAGCGGGGTAGGCCGGGATTATGCAGCGGAAACGGTTCCGACGCAGTTATGGAAACCCTATATTTTCCAAAAAAATCGGAAAAATTGTTTTGATTTTCCGGCTTATCTCCCGCCCCGGCAGATTTCGACAAATTTTTTCTCCGCTCCGGGCTGTGCAAAAGTCTGTGGAATCTGTGAATAACCGAATGAATATTCCTGATTTTCCCCAGTTATGGAACCTGACTTCTGTAAACGGCCTGGGCCTATTCCCATTTTTATCCTTGACAAATTCCATCCCCTGTGCTAAAGTAAGGCTAGATTTTTTGAAAGGAGGCGATTTCCGTGCGGATCAGAAAGACTTTTCAGCGCTTCGCGCTCGTTATTACGGTACAGCTATGCCCGGAACTCGCTTCCTGTTTGGCCGCACGCTAGATTTTTGATCGCGTGTTGGTTTTCTTGCGGCGCGAGCTTCGGCTCGGGCCGTTTTTTTGCGGCCATTTTTGGAAATTTGGGAGGAAAAAATGAAAACGATGCTGGGCTATCTCAAGCCCTATTGGAAAATGATGCTCTTTTCCGGCCTGGCGCTGACCATGTCAGGCCTGTGCGACCTGCTGCTGCCCACTGTGATGAGCGACCTGCTCAATCAGGGGGTCTATGGCAAGGATTTTCAGATGATTCTGCTGGGCTGTGGAAAAATGCTGCTGTTCACTCTTTTGGGGGTGGGCTGCCAAGTGCTGGGCAGCTTGCTTTCTACCCGGGTGGTGGCGAACTACTGCGCCGACCTGCGCCGGGCGGTGTTCCAGCGGGTCAATCGCATGGATTTTGAGACCTTCGGCTCCATCGGCACCGCCGCCCTGGTGACCCGGGCCACCAAGGATGTGCAGACCGTGTCCTGGCTGGCGGTGGCCCTGTCCGACGCCGTCATCACCATCCCCGTGCTGTTCTTCGGCGGGGTGGGGCTGACCATGGCCAAGGACTGGGTATTGGCCCTGGCCATGCTG
>CANRHF010000229.1 GCA_947630345.1 uncultured Oscillospiraceae bacterium
TGCTGCTCAATGGGCAGCGGATTCTTCTCCGGGGTGCCTGTGTCCACCACGACCTGGGTCTGCTGGGCGCGGCCTGTTGGCAGGATGGGGAGGACCGCCGGGTTCGGCTGCTGAAGGAGGCGGGCTATAATGCCCTCCGCTCTGCCCACAACCCCTGCTCCAAGGCCCTGCTCTCCGCCTGCGACCGTTTGGGAATGCTGGTGATGGACGAATACATCGACCACTGGTACATTCACAAGACCCAGTATGACTATGTTCCCTACTTCGATTCCTGGTATCGTCAGGACCTAACGGATCTGGTAGACAAGGACTATAACCATCCCTCGGTGATCCTCTACTCCACCGGAAACGAGGTTTCCGAGACGGCCCAGCCCCGGGGGGCGGCCCTGGCCGGGGAGCTGACGGAGCTGCTCCACCGGCTGGACCCCACCCGGCCGGTGACCTGCGGGGTAAATCTGTTCTTCAATTACCTGTCCAGCCTGGGCTTTGGGGTGTACAGCGACGAAAAAGCGCGAAAAGAGGCCGCCCGGGCGGAAAAACGGAAATCCGGCGCCCCCAAAAAGAAAAAATCGGTTGGCAGCCAGTTTTTCAACGACCTGGCGGGCCTGTTGGGGGCGAATTTTATGAAAATGGGAGCGGCCCTCCCTGGCAGCGACGCCAAAACCCGGGACGCCTTTGCCCTGATGGACGTCGCCGGGTATAACTACGGCATCCGCCGCTATCAAAAGGACCTGAAAAAATACCCCCGCCGCCTGATTTTGGGCACGGAAACCTTCTGTCAGGATGCCTGGGAATTTTACGAGCTGGCAAAAAATCAGCCCCGGCTGCTGGGGGACTTTGTTTGGACCGGAATGGACTACCTGGGGGAGGTGGGCATCGGCGCCTGGGAGTACCGGGCCTATGCCCCGGACTTTTCCCATGGCCCCGGTTGGATCGCCGCCGGCAGCGGTCGCCTGGATTTGACGGGCCGGGCCTGGGCGGAGATGGCCTATACCCGGGTGGCCATGGGCCTGGAGGACGGTCCCCGAATCGGGGTACGGCCAGTGTGCTTTTCCGGTCAGCCCCATTCTCCCTCCGCCTGGCGGATGACCGATGCCATGGAGAGCTGGTCCTGGCGAGGGTGCGAGGGAAAAATGGCCCAGGTGGAGGTCTATGCCCGAGCCCCGTCGGTAGCGCTGTTCCTGAACAGCCGCGTTGTGGGGAAAAAGGTCAAAGGAAAAAACGGCCGCTTCTGCTTCCATATTCCCTATGAAAATGGGATGTTGGAGGCGGTGAGCTTTGACGAAAATGGCATGGAAACCGGCAGAACCGCCCTGAAAACCGCCGGGGAGGAGCTGGTCCTCCGGGCCGAGCCGGAGGAAGCCTCCGTCCGGCCCGGACATCTGGTCTATTTCCGCCTTCGGTATACCGACGGCGCTGGCGTCCTCCAGCCTACGGCACGGGGCAGTTTGCGCCTCCAGGTCCAAGGCGGTGTCCTTCTGGCCGCCGGCAGCGCCAGTCCCTATTACCCGGACAGCTATCTGGAGCATGCCGCCGAAACCTACTACGGCGAGGCCCTGGCCATTATTCAGGCCGGGGAAAGGGAGAAGGTCCTTCTCACCGCCACCGACGGGACCTGCACCGCCCAGGGAACGATACCGGTACGCAGCTGCGGCGCGGACAACTAAAACGAAAAAGACGGTAGGCACTTTCGTGTCTACCGCCTTTTTCCGCATGGCTTGCTTAGATCACGGCCTTTGTATCATCTTTCTTGTTTGCTCTTTTACTCGCTGTACCTGAGGGCCTCGATGGGGGGCTTCGCCGCGGCCTTATTGGCCGGATACAGGCCGAAGATCAACCCGATGAGGGAAGAAAAGATAATCGCGATGACAGCCACCCCCGGGCTGATCACATAGTAGGAGATGCCGGAGGCCAGCGAGACGATGGCCAGCGTGATCCCGGACAGCGCCAGGCCCAACGCGCAGCCCAACAGGCTGAGTACCAACGCCTCCAGCAGGAACTGGAGCAGGATGGTCCGCCGGCTGGCGCCAATGGCCTTGCGGATGCCGATCTCCCGGGTGCGTTCCGTGACAGACACCAGCATGATGTTCATGATCCCAATGCCGCCCACGATCAAAGAGATAGCCGCGATGCCGCCGATTAGGGTCTGGAGAACGCCGGTGACAGAGCGCATCGTCTCTTCGATGGCGGTGTTGTCCGTGATGGAATACGCGTCCGCATCCTGGTCAAAGCGCTCCCGGAGCCAATGATCCAGCCGGTCCTGAGCCTTCTCGGGGTCCGCGTCCCGCGGGGCGCTGAAATAGAAGCTGCCAAGCTCGGAGGACATCGACGGGTCCAGCCGCTGGGCGGTAGAGTAGGGAATATAGGCGACATAGTCCTGCATACGGAACATACTGGCCATGCCGTCGTCCTCCGCCAGAATGCCGATGATCCGGAACGGGATGCCGTTGAACAGAATGTCCTGGCCAAGGCAGTCCAGAGTGCCCATCAGATCCAACGCGGCTGCTCGGTTGATGACCGCCACCCGGCTGTGGTTGTCCTCGTTGCTCTGCCGAAGAAAGGTGCCGTACTCCACGCTCAGGTCATTGATGGCGGAATAGACCGGGGTGGTGCCGTAGAGCAGGAA
>CANRHF010000230.1 GCA_947630345.1 uncultured Oscillospiraceae bacterium
CAAAAAGGGATTGTCCGGCCCATAGTCCATGTTGCACCGGCCGATCAGGTCGATCACCGCCAGCTTTCCAACGGGGGTATCAAACTCCGCCCAGCCCCGGCCCGGGCTCTGGGGCGCCAAATTTGCCGGGCGGAGGATCTGGGGGCATTCCTCCAGGTAGGGGACCAGCTCCCGGTGGCGGTAGGTGTGGTTGCCCATGGTGATCACGTCCGCCCCGGCGGAGAGAATCTCCTTCCCCTGTTGGGGCGTCATTCCCACCACGTTGGCGTTCTCCCCGTTGACCACCACGAAGTCCGCCTCCAGCTGCCGCCGAAGGCGGGGAAGATGCTTGCGGATCATTTCCATTCCCGGGCCGCCCACCACGTCCCCCACGGCCAAAACTTTCAAATCCATGGCTTTTACCGCACCGATTTGGCGTACTCCGTGGGGGTGATGCCGAATTTCTCCTTAAACTGCCGGGAGAAGTGATGCACCGTGGAGTATTGCAGGGCGGCGGCGATCTCGGTGAAGTTCATGTTGTTCTCCCGGATCATCTGCTTGCTCTCCTGAAGCTTTACCCGGCGGATATACTCCCCCGGGGAGATCTGGAGATTCTTATGGAACAGGGCCGTCAGGTAGCTGGGACTCACGTCCACATTTTTCGCCACCATGGGCACCGACATCTTCTCCCGCACATGGGCGCTGATATACTGCTGGGCCTTGCGGATGATCTCATTCTCCGCGTGGAGGGCGTGGGCGGTTTTGAGCCGCTCGGTGTGGCCGCCCGCCTCCCGCTGCAGCGTCAGCAGCAGCAGATTCAGCAGGCACAAGATCATATCATTGGAGTAGTCATCCATCCGCTCCTGCTCCTGGAGCATCTGCTTGAGGAGGGTGGCCGCCCGCTGGGGGGACTGGAATTTCCGGTTGGTCAGGGCGGAGAGATCCGCCCCGGAAATATCGAAGGACACGGTGACGAACCGGGGGGCCACCCCGATATCGGCATACTGCATATGCCACTGCCCTGGGCCGTAGAGGACCATGTCCCCCTGCTCCAGCAGCAGGTCCTGCCCCTCCGCCACGGAGTGAAGGGAGCCCTGATCCACATAGGTCAGCTCCAGGGCCGGATGGGCCTCTCCCGCGAAGACGAAGCCCCGCTCCTTCTCCTGGTAGAAGAAGGTGTACAGCCGCTCCACCCGGAGGTTGGTCTGGACGTGGAATCCCTCCTCCTGGTTCCGGGAACCCACCTGCACCGGCGGCTCGGCGGCGGAATAGTCCGCCCAGGCGGTGTCCGTCAGAGGCGCCAGGGAAAAATAGACCCCCGCCCGGATGAACACCGGCTTGTCCAGATAGAAATGGGAGAAGTTCTCATTGTCCGAGGAGACGGACAGCACCGTCATCCCCTCCCCGCTGCACAGCCAGGTATCCGCCCCCGCCAGATACACCGGGGCGTCGGGGCCGCTGAGCTGGAGCCGCTCCCGGTAGCCCTCCTGATCCCGGCGGTTCCGGGCGGTCTGTTCCGGCAGAATCGTTCCAAACTGCCGGAAATTCACTTGGTTTAAGTTCCAAATCATACGAGCCCTCCTTATCGCGGTGCCATTCAAAAACGGCGGGAAAAAGCTAAAATGGAGTCACACGGTCGGTGACTCCATTATTATAGCACGATTAGCGAAAATGGCAAATGTTTTTATTTCCGATATTCAAATTCCATGCCATAAAGATCCACGGTATCCCCGTCCCGGATGCCCATTTCTTCCAGCCGGTCATAAACGCCCCACTTCCGAAGCTGGAGGTCGAAGAAATTCCGGCTTTCGTAGTCCTGGAAATTGATATCCAGCATCAGCCGCTCCAGCCAGGTCCCGGTGACGGCCCAGGTGCTGCCCAGGTGCTCGATCTCCAGCTCCTCCGGGTCTCCGGGCTGAATTTCCGGCTCCACATACTCCGGTTCGTAGTACGCCACCGGCGGCAGGGCCCGCAGCTGCCGGGCAACCGTCAAAACCAGCTCCCGCAGTCCCAGTCCGGTGCCGGCGGAGATGGTCAGCAGGCCGCACCCTTTGGCCTGGACATGGGCCCGGAGCCGCTCCAGATTGTCCGAATCCGGCGGCAGCAGGTCCGTCTTGTTGGCGGCCACCAGCATGGGCCGGGCGGCCAGGTCCGGGGAATACTCCGCCAGCTCGGCGCAAATGGCGTCGAAATCCGCCACCGGGTCCCGGCCCTCGCTGCCGGACACGTCCACCACATGGACCAGCAGGCGGCACCGGTCGATGTGCCGCAAAAAATCGTGGCCCAGCCCGGCCCCCTGGGCGGCGCCCTCGATGATGCCGGGGATGTCCGCCATGACGAAGGACACCCCCTCCTCTACATAGATGACCCCCAGATTGGGGTAGAGGGTGGTGAAGTGGTAGTTGGCGATCTTGGGCCGGGCGTTGGAGGTCCGAGACAGGATCGTGGATTTTCCCACATTGGGAAAGCCCACCAGGCCCACGTCCGCCAGGAGTTTCAGCTCCAGGATCACGTCCCGCTCCTGGCCCGGGCGGCCCGCCTTGGCAAACCGAGGCAGCTGACGGGTGGCGGTGGCGAACCGACCGTTGCCCCAGCCCCCCCGGCCGCCCTTTGCTAGAACGAAAT
>CANRHF010000231.1 GCA_947630345.1 uncultured Oscillospiraceae bacterium
CCTTGTATCTGGGGCCGATCCTGGTCCTCCTGGGCGGGGTCATGTTCGTCGGGGAATCGATCCTCACCTATCTGGTGGGGCTGTTCCTCATCGCCATGGGGGTCTATATGGTCTACTGCTGGTTCCGGGACAAAAAGCAGATGGACCGGCAAATGGAAACCTGGCGGAGTACCGGGGCCCTCCAGAGCCTGCTGGCGGAATTTCAGCAAAGCGGCCCGGTCTTCAAAGACACCCTGCGCTTAGGTCAAACCCACCTCTTCCCCAAGGGGACCGGAAAGATCCTGACCTACGGCCAGCTGACCCAGGTCTACCAGTACATCCACAAGCGCAATTTTGTGGAGAGCAGCCGGGAGCTGCGGGCCGTGGTCGCGGGAAAGGAGATCACGCTGGCAAAACTTCCTCTGAAAGGCAAGGGAGACGAGGACCTGAAAAAGGTCGTGGGTTTTCTACTGATGAAAAATCCCGGCATCCATGTGGGCTACAACAAATGAGTAACGCGCAAAAGTCCCTCACTTTCCGTGAGGGACTTATGTTTTTCTCCGTCTTTTCCGTCTGGGCGGGGAACTCGGGAGCCGGATGGCGATCTGCTCATAGGGCAGCCGCCGCTGGCGGGCGTCCATGGCGGAGACCGCCTGCCGGATCAGCTGATCCCATTCCAGAGCGGTGCGGTGTCCATCCAGGCCGGTGGTGAGATAGGGGCAGGCCCCCATCCGCGCCTTGCCAAACTGCTTGGCAAAGGCCCGGTCCACCCCCAGGGCCACGGCGTAGGGCGCCATGGAAAAGAAATACTCCGGGTCTTCCCGGCGGAGCCGGTGCAGGTCCTGGGGCGCGGCCCGGCGCAGGAAGTGGCGCAGGCCCAAAATTTCCGCCATGGTCTGGCGGCCCAGGCCGCTGCGCCGCCCGCCGTAGGCGGCGGCAAGCCCCGCCGCCAGCTCCCAGGCCATCAGGCCCAGGGCCAGGGGAACGCCGGAGGCCAGGAACCCCAGCAGCAGATACATCAGGCACCCGGCTATGGCCCAGGCCAGGGGCCGCCGGTTCCGGGTATGGAGGCAGTAGGCCCAGCCCTGGATTCCCCAGGCGCAGACGCAGCCCAGGACTCCAAACAGGGTGCCGGTCAGGCCGCCCAGGAGCCCTTCTCCCCCCAGGGGCGCCCCCAGGGACATGCCGCCGAAAAGGCCTGCCGCCGCCGCCAATACCCGGAACAGCTTGGGGTTGCCGGTGCCCCGCTGGAAATAGGTCCGGGTGTGGGGCGCCAAGTTGGACATCTGACGGCTGAGCTGGGCATAGTGGACGCCAGTGCCCTCCACCATGCGCCGCTTGCCGAAGATGGCCCGGAAGCAGCGGCATTCAAAATCGTCCCGCTCGTTGCCCATCTCCATCCGCTTGTGGAGCAGCACCCGGCCGGTGCTGTCCAGCTGGATCAGGATATAGCCCAGCTGGGCCCAGGTCAGTACCAGGGCCGTCAGATCCAACCCCTGGCCCGTAAGGGCGCAGGGCAGCTCCCCTGCGGAAAGGCCCTCCGGCGGCAGGGTGGTCCGCTGCCGCAGCACCGGCAGGCACCGGAGGAACACCAGCCAGTAAAGCGCCGCCAGGCCAATGCAGACGTACATGGCCACATCGTCCATGTCCACCGTCCAGGTGCGGACTTGGGTCTGAGGGAAGACCTCCTCGGAAACCTCCAGGGTCATGGTCAGCGATTCCAGGTCCCGGAGGGCCTTGGTCACGGTCCCGCTGAGGGTCGTGCCCTCCACGACATAGGTCACGTCCGACTCGATGGCCTGCAAATAGTAGGAGCTGGAAAAGGACGGCACCGTGGTGATCTCCGCCGGCAGGGTCACGGAGAAAGCGAAGCCGGTCACGGGATAGGAAAAGCCCGACAGCAGCGGAATGCTGAGCATCAGCCGGTCCGGGGTCTCCGCGTCCCCGTCGTGGTCCTGATAGGCCACGCTGTTGGGAAGGGAATAGGAGATCAAAACCTGGAAGTCCCCCGCTACCGCGCCGATGACCCGGGAAAGGTCCACCTCCTGGCGGCTGCCATTGCGGCGAAGGCTGGCGCTGACGCCGCTGAGCAGCACATTGCGGGCGTTGCCGGGGACGGGGAAGCGGAGATGCTCCACCGGGGAATCCAGGTGGATGCTCACGGTGAGGCTTACCTGGCAGGTGCCGTCGCTGGCCACGGTGGTGTGGTTGTCAATGCCGCTGGCATTGGTGACGGCATAGGCCGTCCCCGCAAGCAGGCTCAGGGCCAGCAGCACGGCGCAGAGGGCCAAAAATCGCCGCATATCCTTCCCCCTCCTTTCCAAGCAAGATCGAAAGTCGATTCGGTTCCGGCGGCGGGTTTAGGTTCCCGGAAAAAAGGAAAATTCCCGATTTTTTCCAAAATACCGCCATTACCCGGCTATTTTACCACGAAAGGATAAGAAATGCAACCCCCAAGGCCGCCTCCTCCGCCGGCCCCGGGAAAAACACAAAAAGCAGGGGAAGGCAAACGCCTTCCCCTGCCCAGTCTGTCAAAGAATCCCTGTTTTCAAGAAGCGAAAACAGGGATTCTTCTGCAAATATTTGGAAAAGCAAGCCAA
>CANRHF010000232.1 GCA_947630345.1 uncultured Oscillospiraceae bacterium
AAGGACTTTTTGGAGAAGGTGCCCGCCCAGCAGGACTTCATGGCCACCTCCTGCTGCCCGGCCTGGCACGCCATGGTCCACAAGCTGTTCCCCGCCCAGTCCAAGAACATCTCCATGACCCTGACTCCCATGGTCTACACCGCCCGGCTGATGAAGAAGGAGTTCCCCGGCTGCAAGGTCGTCTTCGTAGGCCCCTGCGCCGCCAAGAAGCTGGAGGCCATCCGGGAGACCTTCGAGGAGCTCCAGGGCATGTTCGAGGCGAAGAATGTAGACATGGCCTCCCTGCCGGACGGGGACTCCATGCAGGAGGGCACCGCCGCCGGCCGTGGCTTTGCCGTGTCCGGAGGCGTGGCCCAGGCGGTGATGGACCTGGTCCACGAGACCAATCCTGACCTGGAGATCAAGACCGCCCGGGCCGAGGGGCTCCGGGAGTGCCGGAAGATGATGACCCTGGCCAAGGCCGGCAAGTACAACGGCTACCTGCTGGAGGGCATGGGCTGCCCCGGCGGCTGCGTGGCTGGCGCCGGGACGCTGCTGCCGGTGGAGCTGGCCGCCACCGTGGTGGGCCGGTACCAGCAGGAGGCGGACAAAAAGAGTCCCCTGGAGAGCGAATACCGGGACCGGGGCGAGACCCTGGATTGACCATGGAGCTCAACGACATTTACGATGCCGAGCGACGCCTCACCGGCCGCCTCCATCAGCGGGGCACCCCCTGGAAACCGGGAGAATACGGCTTGGTGGCGTGTGTCTGGGTCTACGACGGCCGGGGCAATCTTCTTCTGACTCGTCGGGCCAGGGAAAAGAGCTACCCCGGCACCTGGGAAAATTCCGGCGGCGCCGCCAAGGCGGGGGAGACCAGCAGGGCAGCCGTTGCCCGGGAGCTCTTTGAGGAAACGGGGATCCGGGCGCCGGAGGAGGACTTCGAGCTGATCGACAGCGCCCGGGGCCGGGACACCTTTTTTGATTTCTACTGTCTGGAGCGGAGGGTGGCCCTGCGGGATATTGTCCTGCTTCCCGGGGAGACGGACGATGTGATGTGGGCGTCCTTCGACCGGGTCCACGCCATGATCCGCCGGGGCCAGATCAGCGCCATCATTGCCGCCCAGTTTATCCGCCAGGAGGCGGCGCTGAAGGCTCGGCAGAATATACAAAAGTGATTTCCATTTTTTGGCAGTGTCTGCCCTTGCAAAGGAATGTCAAAATCGGTTATAATGAAAAAAAGCGTTTTTGGAATCCGGCGAAAACGCTTACGCCGGGGCCGGGGCGCTTTTTTACATGAGAACAGGAGGAGAAAACCATGCTTGAAATCACCAGTTTGCCCGTGAGCCGGGGGAATGTGCCCCTTCGGGTGGCCCGTGGCCACTTTGCCACCAACCACAGCCATATCAATTACTACATCGACATCACCTATCAGAAGACCCGTCTGAACGAAGCAAAGGCCGTGGCGAAGCAGCTGGTGACCCATTTCAAGGGCAACACCATGGTGGACACGATTCTGTGCCTGGACGGCACGGCGGTCATCGGCACCTGCCTGGCCGAGGAGCTGGTCAGCGGCGGCCTGCGGAGCATGAACAACAGCCAGACCATCAACGTCCTGGAGCCGGAGTACAACGCCAACAGCCAGATCATCTTCCGGGACAACATTCTGCCCATGATCCGCAACAAGCGGGTGCTGATCCTCATGGCCAGCGTCACCACCGGTTTCACCGCTAACCGCAGCGTGGAGGCGGTGGGCTACTACGGCGGCGAGGCCGTGGGTATCGCCGCGCTGTACAGCGCGGTGGAGGAGGCCGGCGGCCATCCGGTCCGCTCGGTGTACAACCTCAGCGATTTGCCGGACTATGAGAGCTACGACTATCGGGACTGCCCCTTCTGCAAGAAGGGCCGCCGGCTGGACGCCCTGGTGAATAGCTTCGGCTACTCCGCCCTTTAAAAAGGATTTCCAAAGACACCCCCTGTATTTGAGCCAGGGGGTGTTTTTCGTGCCGGGCGAAAGACAACAGCCTGGAAGGACCAGATCCTTCCAGGCTGTGTGTTGGTTTTTGGGGTTCTCCGGCGGGGCGCCGTTAACGCCGGATATCGAAGCTCATGTTCATCAGGTCCCGGATGCTCTGGGCGTCGTCGGTGATGTTGGCGTCGCCGTGGATGGTGTGCTTGATCACCGAGCTGGCCACGGCAAAATTCACCATGTCCATGGGCCGGTAGTGGTGCATCATGGCATAGATCAGGCCGCTGGCGAAGGCGTCGCCGCCGCCCACCCGATCCAGGATGTTGAAGGTGAAGAGCTTGCTCTCAAAGGTGTGGCCCTGATACCACATGAAGGCCTTCAGACTGTTCTCCGAGCCGGAGTGGGCATAGCGCACATGCCGGGCGATGCACTTCAGATTCGGATAGCGCTCCAGGAAGTGGCCGAAGATCTCATCCTGCTGCTCATAGCTGGGCTGCATGGGGATTCCGTCCTTCCAGTCGCCCTTGCTGTGATCGGCCTCGTCCTTCCAAAGATGGTAGGGCTCGATCCCCAGCAGCACGTCCACATAGGGCAGGCACTGGGTGCAGTAGTC
>CANRHF010000233.1 GCA_947630345.1 uncultured Oscillospiraceae bacterium
GATGGCAAGCCGGTAGCCCAGCTCCACCGCCAGCTCGATCAACGCATCATAGTCCATACCAACGCCGCCTTTTCTGATTTTCCCCATTGAGTATAGCACACTTTTGGGAAATGGCAAGTGTTTTCCCGCCGAAACCGATCACACATAGCGCCTTGGGAGGCGGTTTTGAAGCAAATTGATATGGGCCGTGACATATTCCCCGGGCAGCGGACAGACATCCCCGGCGGCAAAAAGGGTGTACTGACTGCCCACCCGGCCCACCAGGGGCAGCCGCCGGCCCTGGTATTCCACATATTCCCCCCGGAGCCGGCGGCGGAGCAGGCGAAATAGGTACGCCCCGAATTGGAATGGGCCGAACCGGTCCGGCCCGGAGAGCATCCCGAAGCCATGCACATGGCCCAAGGCGACCACGGCGGCGCAGGTGTCCCGGCGGACCCGGCAGACGGAGGCGTAGCCGGTGCAGTCCCCCCGGCGCAGCAGCTTCCGGTCTACCACCTGGGCCTGGACCGCCGCTGCCGGCAGGAGACGGACCGGGGTGGCCCGGCACAGCGGCCCCACCAGGGCGGAGCCGATCCGCACCGCATCCAGCCAGGTGTCCGGGAACCGGAGGGCGGCACAGCTGTTGGCAATGTGCCGTGTCCCGACGGGGCAGCCCTGGGCTCTGAGAAAATCGGTGATCTCCAAAAACCGGTTCAGCTGCCGCCGGGTGCGGCGGTATCGCTTTTCAAAGGCGGCGGCAAAGTGGGAGAAGACGCCCTCGAATTGGAAGGGGAACCGCTGGTAGAGGGCCAGCAGCCCCTCCCGGTCCGTCCAGCGGAAGCCGAAGCGGCCCATCCCGGTGTCCACCGCCACATGGACCCGGACCGGCCGCCCTCGGGCGCAGCGCAGATAAAACTGGGCGCAGGACAGGCCCGTTACCGTCAAAATGACACCCTGCTTTACTAGCAATTCCAATATCGCCCCGTCCGCCACCGGACTCAGCAGCAAAATATCCTCCCCGAAGCCCAGCTTCCGGAGGCGCAGGGCCTCCGCCGGCTCTGCCACGGCGAACATCGTCGCCCCGCCGAATTCCCAGGCCCGGGCGGCCTCCTCCAGACCCACGCCATAGCCATCGCATTTGACCACGGCAATCACCGGCGCCTTTACAAAATCCACCACCTGGGCGGCGTTGTGCCGGAGGGACTGCCGGGACACCTCCAGGTAGCACAGCTCCTTACGATCCATAAAAAACACACCCCTTTTCATGGCAAAGCCATTGTAACAGGGGTGTGCATCAGACCGGCATCCGGAGCGCATCTTTTTCATGAATTTCAGAAGGCCTTAGCCGCTCTCCGTCTGGCCGGGGACGCCCGCCTCGCCGGGCACCGGATCGGTTTCCTTGGGCGCGGGGGCGAAATAGGTGTCCGGGGAAATGAT
The DNA here is from genome assembly GCA_947630345.1 of uncultured Oscillospiraceae bacterium. Classification (GTDB taxonomy): domain Bacteria; phylum Bacillota; class Clostridia; order Oscillospirales; family Oscillospiraceae; genus Faecousia. Next base: position 1,417 of record CANRHF010000233.1, read on the forward strand.
GATGGCGGTCCTGTAAACGTAGAACCGGTAGACCAGCCCGTCCTGGCCGAGATCCTCCATCGGCGTCGTGATTACCTCGATCCCGTCCTCCGGCGTGCCGCTGGTACGCAGGGTGTAGGTGGGGCCAATACCCAGCTGCCCAAAAAACTCGGCGCTGAGCCGGTACAGAAGGTCCAAAATCGTCTCGTCGTTGTAATCGTAGCCATGGCTCTGGAAGAGAAGCAGTGTATCATAAATACTTATGGTCAAGCCGATCGCTTTTCCGGTGGCGTCGTCAATCACCATGGTAAAATCCCAGAGATAGGAGTCTTGGGCCTGGATATTCACATACCAAAAGAAGGCGGAGCCATTTAGATTAAAGCTGATGCTGGGCGACAGGTCCTCGATCGTGTGGTCCTGAAGCAAAAAATCCAGCTCCTCGAGACCCGCGAAAGCGCTGAGGACCTCCTCCGCCGCTTCCTGGACTTCATCTTCCGTCATTCGAGCAAGACTTGGGTCCACGTCGGACTGGGCGGAGCCCAGCATGCCGATATAAATCCGCTCCATCAGGGTGGAGGCTGGGGAGGTCAGTTGGATCTGGGGCACGCTTTCGGTCTCCACGGCGTTTTCCAGGGAGGTTTCTTGCAAAAGCCCTGCCAGGTAGGGAAGCCCCGCCCCCAGGCCCAGGAGCGCCAGGGCCAGCAGCACCGCCAGGACCGCTTTAACGCTTTTCACCGCGCTTCCTCCTTTTCCGCTTGCCGTAGAGGGTCACCGTCACGCAGGTGCCCTTGCCCACCTGGCTCTGGAAGCTCAGATTGCCGCTGTGGAGCTCCACGATCCGCTTGCACAGGGCCAGGCCCAGTCCCGCGCCGCCCTGGCTCCGGGACCGGGCCTTGTCCACCCGGTAAAAGGCCTCGGTGATCTTGCTCAGCTCCTTTTCCTCCATGCCCCGGCCGTTGTCCGCCACCTGGAACTGGCAGCCGCCGGAGATCCGCTTGCCCTCCACCGCCACCGTGCCCCCTTCGCCCAGAGCCTTGGTGGCGTTGTCGATCAGATTGTAGAGCAGGGATTTGACCAGATCCGGGTCGAATACCGCCCGGCCGGGTTCTCCCCGGCAGATCAGCCGCACGCCCCGCTCCTTGGTCATGGGGGCCA
>CANRHF010000234.1 GCA_947630345.1 uncultured Oscillospiraceae bacterium
TGCCGGGGAGCCGGGTGCTGGACCTGTTCGCCGGCACCGGCCAGCTGGGCATCGAGGCCCTCAGCCGGGGGGCCCAGAGCGCCGTATTCGTGGACGCCCGGGAGGAAGCCTGCGGCCTGGTCCGGGAGAACCTCCGCCGGACCAGGCTGGGAGAAAAGGCCCGGGTGGTCCGGGGTGACTATCAAAGTTTTCTCACCCGGTGCCGGGAAAAATTCCATATTGTGTTTCTGGACCCGCCATACCGGGAAGAATTTCTGGAAAACGCCATAAAAATGATTACAGAAATTGACATTTTGTATTCTGGTGGTATAATAATCGCAGAGCGGCCCTTGGGCAAGAGCCTGCCGGAGGAGATTCCGGGTTTTCTCCGCTCGAAAGACTATCAATACGGAAAAACGCTGCTGACCCTGTACCGCAGGGCGGCAGAGGAGTAAAGAATGAAGATTGGAATTTATCCGGGCAGCTTTGACCCCGTCACCATCGGCCATCGGAACATCATCCGCAGGGCGGCAGGGATCTTTGACAGGCTCATTGTCTGCGTCATGGTCAACGCGGCGAAAAATCCCATGTTCACCCTGGAGGAGCGGGTGGATTTCCTGCGGCGGGTTACGGCGGATCTGCCCAACGTGGAGGTGGACGCCTTTGACGGCCTGCTGGCGGAATACGCCCGGGCAAAGGGCAACTGCGTCATTGTCAAGGGACTGCGGGCAGGTTCGGATTTTGAATACGAGTTCCAGATGGCGCTCATCAACCGGAAAATCAATCCGGGACTGGACACCATGTTCCTCACCGCGGAGCACCAGTATACTTACCTCAGCTCCAGTACCGTCAAGGAGCTGGGGGAATACGATGTGGATCTGTCGGATTTTCTGCCGGAGCAGATCATTTCGGATTTTAAAAACCGAATCGCCACGATTCGTCAAGGAGGAAACCGATCATGAGTCAGAAAAATATGGAGGATATCGTCACCAGTTTGTACGACATGGTTCAGGACGCCCGCTCCATGCCCCTGGCGGCGGATAAGTGCGTCCTGGAGCGGGATAAGGTCCTGGATATGCTGGACGAGCTGATTTCCCAGATCCCCTCCGACCTCAAGGAGTCCCGCGCCATTGTGGAGTCCCGGAACGAGATCGTGGGTCAGGCCCGCCGGGAGGCGGAGAGCATTCTCAAGGACGCCCAGGCCAAGGCCCGCCAGCTGGTGACCCAGGAGGCCATCTACCAGGAGGCCCGCCGCCAGAGCCAGGAGATGCTGAACAACACCCAGGCCCGGATGGCGGAGCTTCGCCGGGCCAGCAACGAGTATATGGACGACGCCCTGCGCCGCACCGAGGAGGCCATCGCCGCGTCTCTGGGCCAGGTGCGGGATACCCGGGTCCAGTTCCGGGCGCTGATCGAGGCTCAGGAGAAGCGGCCTCCCGTCGCGTCTCCCCAGCAGCCCCAGAACCCCGGCCAGGCGTAAATTGGGAGCTTTTCCCCAAGGCATTGGAAGGTCACAGGTATTATTTTCGAGCGAAATCTCATAAAAATGTTTTAGGAGGTTTTAGAATATGACTTATTTGGAAAACTACGACTTTTGGCGTAATGCCGGCCTGCCCCAGGACGTCCAGACAGCCCTGGAGGCGGTGAAGAACGACCCCGAGGAGCTGAAGGGCGCCTTCTTCGGGGACCTGCAATTTGGCACCGCCGGAATGCGGGGCCTGATGGGCGTGGGCAGCAACCGGCTGAACCGCTATACCGTGCGCCGGGCCGCCCAGGGGATGGCCGCGTGGCTGTCTTCCACGGATCTTCCCCAGCAGGCCGCCATCGGCTACGATTCCCGGCACAATTCCCAGCTTTTTGCCGAGGTTTGCGCCGTGGCCTTTGCCGAGGCCGGCATCCACACCTGGCTGTATGACCGGCTGGCCCCGACTCCCATGCTGTCCTTCGCCGTGCGGGAGCTGGGCTGCGGCTGCGGAATCGTGATCTCCGCCAGCCACAACGCCGGGGCCTACAACGGCGTGAAGTGCTACGGCCCCGACGGCTGCCAGCTCACCGACGAGCCGGCCGCCGTGGTGACGGAGCGGATCGAGGCCATTCCCTACTTTGTTCCCGAGAAAAAGAGCTTCCAGGAGTATTTGAACGAGGGCCTGATTTCCTACATCGGCCAGGAGCTGTGGGAAAAATACTACCAGACCGTGATGGCGGAGGCCGTGGACCCGGAGATGCTCCGCTCGGCCGGGCTGGACATCGTCTACACCCCCCTGTGCGGCACCGGCAACGAGCCTGTCCGCACCATCCTGGGCCGCCTGGGCGTGAACATCACCGTGGTCAAGTGCCAGGAGCAGCCCGACGGGGACTTCAAGACCTGCGAATATCCCAACCCCGAGACCGACGCGGCCCTGAATGAGAGCAATAAGGTGGCCGCCACCGCTCCCTGCGACGTGATTTTGGGCACCGATCCCGACGCCGAGCGGAAGTTCCAACAGGCGAAGGAAACCGTCATGGCGGGGCTGCGCGAGGCGTTCCGGCCGGAGTTCCTGAACCGGATCGACGACATCATCGTGTTCCG
>CANRHF010000235.1 GCA_947630345.1 uncultured Oscillospiraceae bacterium
CGGCATCAAGGTCTACAACCGTTCCAACGGCAAGCCCATCGTCAACTCCGCCGACGCCGGCTCCCGGATCTCCAACATCGACCTGGCCGCCGCCAATGACGCCATCGTCATTGCCCTCTGCTCCGCCGACGGCATCGCCAAGGACAACGAGGAGCGGATGCGCCACTGCCACAACATGCTGGAGCGGGGCCTGTCCCTGGGCATGGAGGCCACGGACCTGTGGTTCGACCCCCTGTTCCTGGTGGTCAAGGGCATGCAGGACAAGCAGATGGACGTGCTGAACGCCATCAAGCTCTTCTCCGACGAGGGACTCAAGTCCACCGGCGGTCTGTCCAACAACTCCAACGGCGCGCCCAAGAACCTGCGGCCCATCATGGACGCCACCATGGTCGCCATGGCCATGATGCAGGGCCTGACCTCCGCCATCGTCAACCCCTGCGACCAGCGGCTGATGGAGACCGTCAAGACCTGCGACATTATCAAAAATCACGTTCTGTACTCCGATTCCTATCTGGAGCTGTAATACCCCTGCGCTTTTCCGGCCGGGAGGGAGCCTCCCTCCCGGCCTCCCCGTTCCCAGCTGGATTTGAAATGGTATATTCGGCCAACCGGCCTGATATAAACGCAACAGGATCACTAATTTTGAATGGGAGGAATTGTTATGAGTGTATTAACCGATTTGATTTATGGCGGCTCCAATGCCGTTGCCGGCCTGACCGAGGGCGCTGTCAACGACGCCATTGCCAAGTACGGCCCCGGTAAGGAAATCGCCTTCCCCGACACCGCGTATTTCTTCCCCACGATCTACGCGGCCACCGGCGTGAAGGTCAAGACTCTGGGCGACCTGCCCGCCTGCGTAGGCGTGCTGAAAAGCCTGATCACCAATCAGGAGGATCTGGGTCAGGCCCTGAACGCCGGCCTGGCCACCGCCGTGGGCGCGGAGATCCTGGAGGGTCTGAAATGGGTGGACAACCCCGAGCCCTACGCCAACGACTCCGGCATCGGCTTCGTGCCCGATCCCATCATTCGCTCCCTGGGCGTGCCCCTGGTCACCGGCGATATCCCCGGCGTGGCCGTGGTGCTGGGCAAGGCCGAGAACCCCGAGGACGTGGTGAAGGTGGTCAAGGGCTACCAGAGCAAGGGCATCATGACTTTCCTGGTGGGCGACGTCATCGAGCAGTGCATGGAAGGCGGCGTGAAGATGGGCCTGGAGCTCCGGGTCATTCCCCTGGGCCATGACGTCACCTCTGTCATCCATGTGGTCACTGTGGCCATCCGGGCCGCGCTGATCTTCGGCAATGTGACCCCCGGCGACCTGGGCGGTCTGCTGACCTACACCAAGGAGCGGGTCCCCGCCTTTGTCAACACCTTCGGCGCCATTGACGCCGTGGTGGTCTCCGCCGGCGCCGGCGCCATTGCCCTGGGCTTCCCCGTGGTGGTGGACATCGACCTGGGCGAGAATCAGGTTCCCGGCGCGCTGGAGTCCGTCACCGATCACGAGGAGACGGTGAAGCGCTCTCTGGAGCTGCGAAACATCAAGATCAAGACCACCGAGCTGCCCATTCCCGTGGCCTTCGCCGCCGCCTTCGAGGGCGAGATCATCCGGAAGGCCGACATGAAGCTGGAGTTCTACTCCGGCAAGAACCCCACCGCCGAGCTGGTCCTGATGCGGGACATGAGCGAGGTGGAGGATCACAAGATCACCATCATCGGCGACGACATCGACTGCGGCCGGAAGGACTTCGCCCTGGCGACCTTCGTGGAGGTTGCCGGCAGCAAAATGCAGACCGACTTCGAGTCCGTCATTGAGCGGAAGTTCCACGCCTGGTTCAACTATATGGAGGGCGTCATGCACACCGGCCAGCGGAACCAGGTCCGAATCCGGGTCTCCAACGACGCCTACGACAAGGGCCTGCGGCTGAAGGATTTCGCCGAGGTGCTCTACGTCATGATTATGAATGAGTTCGACGCCGTGGTGGACAAGTGCCAGGTCACGCTGATCACCGACCCCGTCAAGGCCGCCGAATTCCGGGATCAGGTCGCCATGCCGCGGTACAACGCCCGGGACGACCGTCTGGCCTCCATGACTGACGAGTCCGTGGACCGGTACTACACCTGCATCCTCTGCCAGTCCTTCGCCCCCGCCCACTGCTGCGTGGTCACGCCTGAGCGGCTGGGCCTGTGCGGCGCTGTGTCCTGGCTGGACGCCAAGGCCACCAACGAGCTGAATCCCAACGGTCCCTGCCAGCCCATCTTTAAGGAGGGCTGCATCGACGAGCGCACCGGCCGGTATGAGACCGTCAACAAGGCGGTGGCCGAGGCCACCCACGGCGCGGTGGAGAACGTCACCCTCTACTCCATCCTGGAGGACCCCATGACCAGCTGCGGCTGCTTCGAGTGCATTTGCGGCATCGAGCCCATGAGCAACGGCTTCATCGTGGTCAACCGGGAGTACAAGGGCATGACCCCCGCCGGGATGTCCTTCGGCGAGCTGGCCTCCTGCACCGGTGGCGGCGTCCAGACCCCGGGCTATATGGGCCATGGCCG
>CANRHF010000236.1 GCA_947630345.1 uncultured Oscillospiraceae bacterium
GTCCGCCGTAGTATTTCCGCTCAGGTACACAGTCCCGCATACATCCCCCGGCGGCTCTACGATCAGGCTGTCGGGGAGCTTCGTGATTTATATGGAGCGAACCGGTTTTCCCTGAAGCTGACCTACCCAGCCGGAGAGCTTTCCAAGGTGGAAAACGAGGCGCTGCTGGAGCTGTTTGTCTCCCAGAACTCCATGAACCGGGGCATCCTGGCGGGCGCGGCGTGGGAATGGGCGGGCAACACCCTCACCATCCGCCTTCGGGGCAACGGAAAAAAGGCCCTGGAGGAATCCGTCCCCATGGTCCGCCTGGCTCTGATGGATCAATTTGGAGCCCAGCCGGAGATCGTCATCGAAGCCGGGGCGGATTTGTCCGGACAGGCTCTGTTTGATGCCATGGACGCCATTCGTGTCAGCGCCATGGGAGACCTCCCTCTGCCCCTGGCCCCCAGGGAGAAGAAAACCGCCGCCGCCCAGGGGGATCACGCCTGTTTTTATGGCCGGCCCATCAAGGGCGCGCCAATCCCCATGGAGCAGCTGGATCTGAACATGGGCACCGTGGTGGTGGAGGGGAAGATTTTCGCCCTGGCCCACCGGGAACTGAAAAAGCGGAACGCCTGGGTGATCAACTTCGACATGACCGACAATACCGGCTCCATCCGGGTCAGCCGGTTCATGGAGCAGGGGGAGGCCAAGCCGGTCTTGGAAAAGCTCCGGGTCGGCGCGGTGGTGAAGGTCAAGGGCAAGCTGGGCGTCAATAATTTTGACAACGAGATCAACTTAAGGCCAGACGCCATGATGTTCGGCCAGGCCAATCCCCGCCGGGATTTAAACGCCGACGGCAAGCGGGTGGAGCTGCATCTGCACACCACCATGAGCAACATGGACGCCCTGACCGACACGGCGGCGGCGGTGAAGCAGGCGGCGGCCTGGGGCCACCGGGCCATCGCCATCACGGACCACGGGGTGGCCCAGTCCTTTCCCGACGCCATGAAGGCCGCCAAGGGCACCAAGGTGGCGGGCACGGACCAGGATATTAAGATCCTGTATGGCTGTGAAGGATATTATGTAAATGATGTGGACGACCGGATCGCGGTCCACGGCCCCCAGGACGGGGACTTTGACCGGGAATTTGTGGCCTTCGACCTGGAGACCACGGGCCTTTCCTCCCGGACGGACCGGATCATCGAGATCGGGGCTGTCATTCTGAAAAACGGGGAGGAGCTGGACCGGTTCCAGACCTTTGTGGACCCGGAGCGGCCGCTGGAGCGGCGGATCATGGAGCTGACCGGCATCACCGACGAGATGCTCCGGGGCGCCCCCAAAATCGAGGAGGTTCTCCCAAAATTCCTGGACTTCTGCGGGGACCGGCTCCTGTGCGCCCACAATTCGGAGTTTGACACGGGCTTCATCCGGGCCGAATGCGCCCGGCAGGGGCTTTCATACGGTTTTACGGACCTGGACACCCTGATTCTGGCCCAAAATCTCATGCCCCAGCTGAACAAATTCAAGCTGGACGTGGTCTCCAACGCCCTGAGCCTGCCGGACTTCAACCACCACCGGGCGGCGGACGACGCTCGAACCTGCGGGCTGATTTTGATGAAGTTTCTGGAAATGCTGACGGAACGGGGGGTGACCACCGTCCAGGCCATCAATCCGGCCATGGCCGCCCTGCGGGCCAAGAGCCGGGTGCTGGACCGGCACCCGAAGCACATCATCCTGCTGGCCAAAAATCAGCAGGGCCTGCGGAATCTGTACCACCTGATCTCCGACTCCAATCTCAAATACTTCAAGCGCTTTCCCCGGATCCCCAAGTCCGAGCTGATGGAGCTCCGGGAGGGGCTGATCGTCGGCTCCGCCTGTGAGGCCGGGGAGCTGTTCCAGGCCATTGTGGATGGCAAGAGCGAGGACGAGCTCCGGCGCATCGCCTCTTTCTATGACTATCTGGAGATCCAGCCCCTGTCCAACAACCGCTTCATGATTGAGCGGGGCACGGCAAAGGATGAGGAAGCCCTGCGGAATTTCAACCGCACCGTGGTCCGGCTGGGCCAGGAGCTGGGGATTCCCGTGGCCGCCACGGGGGACGTCCACTTCCTGGAGCCGGAGGACGAGATCTTCCGCCACATTCTCCTGGCGTCCAAGAATTTTGAGGACGCCGACCGGGAAAATCCCCTGTATTTTCGCACCACTGACGAAATGCTCCGGGAATTTTCCTATCTGGGGGCGGAAAAGGCCCGGGAAGTGGTCATTGGCACCCCCAACCGCATCGCCGATATGTGCGAGACTCTCCGGCCTGTGCCCAAAAATCTGTTCGCCCCCACCATTGAAAACTCTGTGGAGGATCTGAAACGGCTGGTCAGCGAAAAGCTCCACCGGCTCTATGGCGACGATCCACCAGAAATCATCACCCGGCGGGTGGAGACAGAGATGAACGACATCATCAACTGCCACTACGACGTGATCTATATGTCCGCCCAGAAGCTGGTGCAGAATTCCCTGGAACATGGGTATCTGGTGGGCTCCCGGGGGTCCGT
>CANRHF010000237.1 GCA_947630345.1 uncultured Oscillospiraceae bacterium
ACACAGAAGTTAAGCTCACACGCGCCGACGATACTTTGCGGGTAACTGCACGGGAAAATAGGTAACGCCAACACAAAGATTCCTCCTTAGCTCAGTCGGTAGAGCAACGGACTGTTAATCCGGCGGTCGTAGGTTCAAGTCCTACAGGGGGAGCCATGTCGTCGCGGACAAAAACGTCCGCGACGACTTTTGGCTTTATAGGAAAAAGCTGGGGCCGGGCGGTGAACCTGACCCCAGCTTTTTTGAACCGGACCAAATCGGACGGCTGCGCAGAAATTGCCCCGCCGCCGGGCTGTCCCGGCGGCGGGGTCCATTGCTGTTGCTTGCGGCCTCGGTTTTTACTGCCCCGCATAGGGAACGGTCACGTCGCAAATTCGCCAGGCGCCGGTGTCGTCCCGCTGGAAGTAGATCTGAACGCGGCTGTGGTAGACCATGGCCCGGTCGCCTTGGACCGTGGCGGCGGTAAAGACCACCGGGTCCGTCAGAGCGCCGGCCAGGGTGTCGGCGCGGCGGTCCAGGGCGTTGTTTCTTAGATACCCCATGCCCGTCAGCTGGAGGGCCTCCGGGGTGCAGAACAGCCCCAGGTCAAAGTCCAGCCGCCCGCTCAGCGGGATGGCCAGCAGACTCCGGCAGAACCGGTCCGCTAGGTCCACCAGCGTCTGAAGATCATCCCCGGTCCCCCGGGCCGCCACATATTCCGCCAGGGTGTCCAGGTAGGCGGAGGCCTCTTCCGCCGCCGTGGGGTCCAGATACTTTTCGTCGCTGGACGGGTACAGATCCTGAACGTTGGCATAATGCTCTTCGTCAACGGGAATGGCGTACCAGCAGCCGTCGCTGTGGTGTTCCAAAACGACCTGGGTCTGCACGATCACCTTCCCGGCGTAGGTCCCCGCGCCTTTGCTGACCTGGCCGCTGAGGGAGTAGGGGTAAAAATCCGTCCCCGCCGTGGCGGCAAATCGGATGGTGCCCTGGGCCAGACCGGAACGCATGGGCTCCTCGCTGACGCTGATGGGGGCATAGTCCCGGCAGGTAAAGGGGCTGCCCGGGGCATACTGGGCAAACCGGGCGGGAAGAGCGGTCTGAACGTATTCCCGGAGGGCCTGTTCTCCCTGACCGGCGCAGGCAAAGCTGATGGGGCCCAGGCAGATATTTTCCAGGGCGTAAAAGGCCAGCAGGATCGAGGAATAGGACGCCTGGGAGGTATAGTACCCGTCAGCGGTCTTTACCGTCATGGGACTGCCGGGGTAGACGGTCCAGGACCGCTGGCCCTGGGTCACCGTGATCCACTCATCCATTTCCCCGGGGGCCTCCGCCGGGGTGAGGGAGGCGCTTTTCGCCTGGGTCAGGTTGTAGTCCGGGGTCAGCATGGTGTAGGGACCGTAGTCTTGGCCCTCCCGGTGGAGGGTCAGGGTCAGGGCGGCGGAGACGTCCATGGGCTCCGGGATGGAGGGCGGCCCGGGGCGGGCCGGGGCGCAGCCGGTCAGGAGCAGGGCCAGAAGCAGCAGAAGCGCCCATGCTTTTTTCATCATGTTCCTCCTAAAATCAGCTGAGAATCCATGGCAGGGTCACATCGTCCACCCGCCAGACCCCGTCCGCTCCCCGCAGGAAGTAGATGGTGATGTCGTTCTCGCTGACGATGGCCTGGTCGCCTTGGATTAAGAACACATCCGGAAAGGAACTGGGGTCGGACAGATTGCCGTCTACCCAGCTCGCCGGGATATTCACATAGCGGTGGATCAGGCTCCGCATCCCGTACCTGGTCAGGGCCTCCGGGGTGCAGAAGACGCCAAAGTCAAAGTCCGGCTGCCCGGCCAGAGGCGCGGCCAGGACGCAGCGGCGGAACAGACCGGCGATATTTATCAGGGCCTGCTGCGGGTCATCTGCCGAAAGGGTCTGATACGCTTTCAGTTCCGCCGGGACGCCGTCCAGGACCTGCGCCGCCTGGACTGCCTCTGGGGCGGTCAGATCCATGGAAGCCGGGTCGTTGGATTGATAATCCCGGCCCAGGGCCTCCCGCTCGTGAATGGGAATGGGATACCAGTACCCGTCCCCGTGGCGCTCCAGGGCCAGCGTGGCGGTGAAGACGTTCTTCCCCTCCTGCTCCCCCATACCCAGATCCAGATCGCCTAGGGAGAAGGGGAAAAACTCCTCGTCCACAATGCCGGAGAAGGTGAAGCTGCCCTCCAGATAGCCTTCCTCGCTGTAGGTCACCTGGTAGCCCAGCAGCTCGTAGTCCCGGCAGGCGCTGGTACTCAGGGGGTTGAGCCGGGCGAGCAGCGCCGGGTAGCCATTGGCAGCGTAGTCCTCCAGCGCGGCCTCCGGGGTGTCCCCCGCCGCGGTGACCCGGGGCTGACATTCATTTTCCAGGGTGCTGAAGACGATGCGGTACACCCGGCTGTAACCCTCGGTGGAGTAGTAGACCGCGTCCTCCCCCTCGCCCCGCCGGGTGACGACGGGCTCCGTGGGATAGACGGTCCAGTTTTCTCCCTGCCAAGTCAGCTCATACCAGTAGGTCACGCCGGA
>CANRHF010000238.1 GCA_947630345.1 uncultured Oscillospiraceae bacterium
GATCCAGGACCTGGGCGAAGGCCCCGGCCTCCCGGTCGAAGACCGCCTCCACCCCCAGGGACTTCACCGCGTCCGTCAGGCTGCCTTGGGCCATGACGTCAAATTTCGGCACGGACAGATGGATGATCATATACTTGCGGATGTCGTCCAGGTCGGCAAACTGCCCGGTGAGGAGCTGGGTGTATGCCCCGCTCTCCAGCAGGTCCGCCGGGGTCTTGCCCTCGTCTGGCAGGATGAACCACATCCGGCTGCCGTTCCGCAGGCCCAGGCTGGCGGCGGCGTAGTCCAAGCCGAAATAGTAGTCGCTTTCGATGGTCTGACGCATGAAGTCGCGGTTGACGTCCCCCGACGGGGCGTGGAAGGGCTGGGAGACGGTATTTTTGGGGTTGAACTCCTGCTCATAGCCCCACTTTGCCTGGAAATAAATGGTGGAGTACAGGGCGAACACCATCTCCGGCGCGGGGGCCAGATGGATATCCCGGGTGGCCTTCTTGAGTAGGCCGCCGGTCTGCCGGTCCAGCCAGGCGGCGACGGCTTTGTCCGTGGCGCTGCTGCCGAACTTCCCTCTGTAGATAGAGGCGTAGTAATTTTCCGACAGGGCCTCCAGGGGCTCGGGGTGATAGTCCAGACTCTCGTCCAGCCACAAGGAACTTGCCAGGGTGAGCCTATTGTGATCATCCTTATAATAAAGGTATTCCCACAGTCCCCGGGCCTGGGTCCGCAGGGCCTCCATGGACTCCGCTCCCAGGGCGGCCAGAATTTCCTCCCGGGCCTCCCCATCGGCCAGCTCCGCCAGCTCCGCCAGAGCCATGTACAGATTGGCCGGGGAGAAGGCCTCGTTTTCCTCCCCCGTCAGGCAGCTTTTCAGCGCCGCCTGAAAGAAGGGCAGCAGCTCCTGCTGGGTCTGGATGGCGGCGTCGTGATCCGGCCCCAGGCCGATGTGGCTGTCCGGGTACTTTGCCTCCGCCACCGCGTAGGCCCGGGGGGCCAGGGGCCCAAAGAGCCCCCCGATCAAGATCGCCAGCGCCAGCACCGCCGCCAGAGGGGCGATCCATTTCAGATGTCGGCCGGGCCGCTTTTTCGCCGCCTGGGCGACGTGCTTTTCGCTGATCTCGTCCAGGGCTTTTTCCAGTTTTTCAGGTTCCATAGTATCCCTCCTGTAATAAGTAAGCCTTCAGCCCCTGCCGCATCCGGGAAAGCCTAGCGGTGACGGCGGCCTCCGTGGTCCCCTCCTCGGCAGCCAGGTCCTTCACCCGGTCCCCGAACCAGTACCGCCGGAGAAACAGCCGCCGATTGGCGGGGCTCATCTTGGCGAGAAACCGGTCGATGGCCTGGCCCAGCTCCCGGGCGTCCCACAGCTCCTCCAGGTCCCCGCCGGAGAGGGACTCCGCCAGCTCCTCCAGGCAGAACTGGTAGCCGCCGTCCCGCTTTAGGGCCTGGTTGGCCCGCAGCCGTTTCAGCGCCACGTTCCGGCCCACCCGGTACACATACCCAGCCAGGGGATCCGGCTGGGCCGGGGGAATGGCGTTCCACACCGCCAGGTAGGTGTCGTTCACCGCCTCCTCCGCGTCCTGAGCCTGGCCCAGGATGTTCCGGGCGGTTCGCAGCAGCCGGGGGCCGTATTTTTTCGCCAGGGCCTCCAGCCCCGCCTCCAGCCGGGCCAGAAGCAGGGACAGGATCTTGCCATCCTCCATATTCTCGCCTCCTCACCTATATACTCCCTTTTTGGAGGGGAAATCTGACGCCGGGATCGGAATTTTTTCTCTATTATACCCTGGTATAAGTATAATTTCCAGATGCCCGGCCCATACTTTTTCCAAAAGGAGGGAATGCCCATGAAAGTACGGGAGGTTATGACCGGACAGGTGATCCGCATCCAGCCGGAGGAATCGGTGGCGGTGGCCGCCCGGGCCCTGGCACATTATAATATAGGGGCCCTGCCGGTCTGCGGCGGCGACGGCAGGCTTGCCGGCCTGGTGACGGACCGGGACATCGTCACCCGCTGCCTGGCGGCGGGACGGCTCCCCGGCACCACCACGGTCCGAGAGGTGATGACCGGCCGGGTCCTGTCCGTGGGACCGGAGACGGAGGCCTCTACGGCGGCGGCCCTGATGGGCCGGGAACAGGTCCGGCGGCTGCCGGTGGTGGAAAACGGGAAGCTCTGCGGGATGCTGTCCCTGGGGGACCTGGCCACCTGCCGGGAGAGCGCCGGAGAGGCGGCCCAGGCCCTGGAGCAAATCGCCCAGAACGTGTCGGAGCGCTGAAATCCCCATTTTTCCCGGGAGAAATGGGGATTTTTCCGGAAGAACAGATGATTTTTCTCTCTTCCGGAAAATATTTAATTTTTCAGAAAATTTTTTGAAAAAACGCTTGACAAATCCACCCGGGAGTGGTATTATATGCAAGCTGCCCGGCGAGAGCCCCTTGGGCGCCCGGCGGGAAGCTCATGCACCTTGCGAATTGAATAACGTCAAGACGAGAAGCACCTTAAACTTTAGTAAGGTAGTTTGAACGGAAGTTTG
>CANRHF010000239.1 GCA_947630345.1 uncultured Oscillospiraceae bacterium
GCATTCTGCTGTTGATTGCGTTTTGCTGCGTCTTCCTGGTCAGCGGCTATTTCCTCGTGGATTACGTCTATCAGTCCATCCATAGCGCCGATCAATTTAGTGACCTTGCGAACAAGCACAATCAGCCCAATGTCATCCCCTCCGGCACCAGCGCCAGCATCGGTACTGACCCCACCGATCCGGACGCCACCGACTCCACCGAATCCACCGAGGCCACAGAGCCCCCCTTCGTAGATGAGCTGATCACCATCCAGGACCCCATCACAAATGAGGATCGGGTCATCTGGCAGTCCATGGCGGAGCTTTACCGGCTGAATACGGACATCGTGGGTTACATTTCCGCCCCCGGCGTGCTCCAGATGGACTATCCCATCATGCAGCACTCGGATTCCAAGGATTATTATCTGCAAAAGGACTTTTATAAGGAGTACTCCACCCACGGCTGCCTCTATGTGAAGGAGGACTGCGACGTTGTGACGCCCTCCGACAATATAACCATCTATGGCCACAATATGAAGGACGGCTCCATGTTCGCCGGCCTCTTGCAATATCAATACGAGGATTTCTACAAGGCCCACCCCACCTTCACCTTTGAGACTCTGACGGAAAAGTATGAATACCAGATCATCGCCGCGTTCAAAACCTCCGGGTACACCTCCGAAGGCGGCTATCCCTACCATAAGTTCGTGAACGCCGGCAGCGAGGCGGAGTTCAATGAGTTTATCAGCGCCATCAAAGACCGGCAGTTCTACGATACCGGCGTCACCGCTCAGTACGGGGACAAGCTGATCACCCTGTCCACCTGCGAATACACCTTGAACAACGGCCGGTTTGTGGTCGTCGCCAAGCGGATCGTCCCGCCGGAGACCACCGAGCCTGCCCAGGGTGAATAAGATCCATAACGCAACCGCCGCCCGGTATCCCTGGGCGGCGGCTTTTTTACACAGAAAGGAAGGACGCGCCATGACAAAGCAGGAAGTAGTGGACCGCATTTTGGCCTATCACCCGGCGATCCCCGATTATCAGGGCTGCGACGGCTGGAAATGGGGAGACGGGCAGGGCCTCTGCACCGGGGTGGCCGCCACCATGGTGGCGACCATGGACGTGATCCGCCAGGCGGGCCGGCTGGGGGCCAATCTGCTGGTGGTCCACGAGCCGACCTTTTACACCTCCCGGGATCCCGCCGGTTGGCAGGAGGACTTCCCCAACCGGGTCTTTGAGGAAAAGGCGGCGCTGCTGACCCGCCTGGGCATTTCCGTGTGGCGGGATCACGACCATATGCACGCCCACCGGCCGGACAGCATCTTCACCGGCGTCCTCCGGCACCTGGGCTGGGAGGGGCTGTACACCGTAGAGAATCACGGCCCCTACCGGCACTACCTGATCACCATTCCGGAGGTCACCCTGGGGGAGCTGATGGAGCGTTTGATTCGGGCCATCGGCCTAAACGGCGTCCGCTACATCGGTGACCCAGCCCAGAAGGTGCG
The DNA here is from genome assembly GCA_947630345.1 of uncultured Oscillospiraceae bacterium. Taxonomy (GTDB): domain Bacteria; phylum Bacillota; class Clostridia; order Oscillospirales; family Oscillospiraceae; genus Faecousia. The sequence goes on from CANRHF010000239.1 coordinate 1,488, forward strand.
CCGGGTGGCTCTGGTGGGGCATCTGTACACCGCCTTCGCCGGGGCCCGGCGGGCCGACGGAACGGAAATGGAGTACGGCGCCGAGGTCATCCGCACGCTGGAGGAGTGGGCGGACGTGATCCTGCCCGGGGAGGTCATCGACTGGACGGTGCTTTCCTATCTCCGGGACGCGGCGCAGCAGGGCCGGCCCAAGGCCATGATCAACCTGGGGCACCTGAATTGGGAGGAGCTGGGGATGAAGTACGCCCAGGAGTGGATCTCGGATCTGGTCGGGGACCGGGTGCCGGTGTGGTACATTCCCGCGGGGGATCTGTACCGCTTCCGCGGAGCGGAGTAGCGCTACCGGCGCTGCTCCCCCGAGGGATTCCCCTTCCGGCTGAGCAGGGCGGGAACAGCCTGTGCCCGCCGGTACAGATACATGGCCACGGCGCTGACCGGCAGCCACAGCAGGGTAAAGGGCAGGCAGATCTGCCCCATAAAGTTCAGCGGAAGCCCCCGGTAGTCCCATACCCCATAATCCCGATTCACTAATAGGCCGGTGACCAGCTCCACCCCCGTCACCGCCCCGGCCCCCGCCGCCCACCGGGCGGGCAGGGGCAGACGGACCCGGTCCAGCCGCCCCAGGATCAAGAAGCAGCTTCCCCCGGCGAAAAACATGCTGACGTGGCTCCATCCCCGCCAAAGCAGCTCCAGCAGCACATATCCCCCGCCGCCCAGCACAAAAAGGCCGGCTTTTTCCATGAATTTCATTTCTTTCACCTCAAAAAACATTCTTGCCAAAAATCCCTGGAAAAATTCCCGGATTTCCCTTGACAAAACCTGCTTTCTTGGCTATAATAAGGAAGCTGTTTCGGCGGTGTCTTATCCCCGAGACCACATGGCGGCATAACTCAGTTGGTAGAGTAGCCGGTTCATACCCGGTATGTCATCTGTTCGAATCAGATTGCCGCTACCAGGCCCGTTGGTCAAGCGGTTAAGACACCGCCCTTTCACGGCGGTAACATGGGTTCGATTCCCGTACGGGTCACCAT
>CANRHF010000240.1 GCA_947630345.1 uncultured Oscillospiraceae bacterium
GGCCGCCTGCCGAAGGGACTGCCTTTTGATCGATCTGGCCTCCGTCAAGGGCATCGACGGGCCGGAGGTACTCTGGGCCCGGGGGTTACCGGGGAAAGACGCCCCGGAGAGCTCCGGACGGCTGATCGCCCGCACGGCCATACGTCTTGCCGGAAGGGGGTGATCGGATGGAAGTGGGATTTGCCATGTGTGGCTCCTTCTGCACCTTCGCCTCGGCCTTCTCCGCGCTGGAAAAGGTGGCGCGGGTCCACAACGTCATCCCTATTTTTTCCCAGGCATCCTATACCATGGACAGCCGCTTCGGCACCGCCCAGGAGCACCTTCTCCGGGTGACGGAGATCTGCGGGCGGGAGCCGCTGCACACCGTTCCCCAGGTGGAGCCCATCGGCCCGAAGAAGCTGCTGGACGCCCTGATCATCGCCCCCTGCACCGGCAACACCCTGGCAAAATTGGCCCACGGCATTGCCGACGGGCCGGTGACCATGGCTGCCAAGAGCCATCTGCGCAACGGTAGGCCGGTAATCATCGCGGTCTCCACCAATGACGGGCTGGCTGCCGCCGCGGAAAATCTGGGCCGGCTGCTGGCAAGAAAAAACTACTATTTTGTCCCCTTTGGCCAGGACGACCCGCTGAAAAAGCCCACCAGCCTGGTGGCGGACTTCTCCAAGGTGTTTCCCACCCTGGAAGCCGCCCTGGAGGGGCGGCAATACCAGCCCATTCTGCTCCGATAAAGAACGCCGCCAGACGGTACTCCGTCTGGCGGCGAGGGTTTAGTTCTGGCTCAGCACCTGCTGGCCCTGGATCAGTGGGAAGCTGATCAGCCCATCGCTGTCCAGGTTCTCATGATAGAGGTGGACGCAGCTCAACTGGCTGTTTTCATAGGTGTTGTAGTAATAGATCCCCTGGTCGGTATTGCAGCAGGAGGTGTAGATGGTGTACTCATACTTGTCGCCCACCAGGACGCAGCCCTTCTGCTGGGCCACGCTGCCCAGAATCTGGAAAAATTGGCTGATACTGGCGCTCTCCGAGTCGCCGCAGACGGAGTTGAGCCGGGTAAAGGCCGCCTTTACAAATCGGGACGCGGAGGAGAGGTCGCCGGGAAGGCCCATCCCCCCCATGCCCCGGCTATAGGGGGTCAGTTCCAGGCCGGGACCGAAGGAGTTTTCCGGCTGTTTGGGGGACAGCCCCATATAATTGATCAAATTGGTCATGTGATAGTCAAAGGTGGGGTTGTTGGTCAGCACCTTGGCCGGGTCGTCGTAGACCTTCAGTCCCTCCTTGACGGATTCCACAACGATGGACTCCTCCTTATCGGCGATCATCCAGTGCAGCGGGGAGGCGGGAAGCTGGGCGCTGAAATCCATTTTCATCAAATTCATCTTGGACAGCAGAGTTCTGGCCTGCGCCACCGTCTCGCACTGGCAGAGGATCCAGGGGATCAGCTCAAAGGGGGCCACATTGTCCTTCCCCTCCGCTTCCGGGAAATAGCAGGCGTTGCCGGGGAAGTTGAGTCCCGCCATGCTGAGGCCCTTTTCATTGGTGGCGTCGTAGTACAGCGGGTAGTCCTGGGCCACAAAGGCCATGCCGATCATGGCATAGTGGTGAGCGATCAAGCCCATTTTCCGGAAGTGGAAGGGAAAATCCCGGGGCGTGATGGTGACGGTCTCATGGTAGGAATACTCCAGATCCAGATTCCGTCCAAAATAGTGATCCCGGGTTTTAAAAGAAGCGGCAGTACACATAGAAGGGCTCCTTTCAATTTTCGTCGTTCCGGCGGCTGCACAGGAACAGCACCACCAGGTCAAAAACGGCCTCCACCAGCAGCGAAGCGCCGGTGAACATCCACATGATCACCATGGTCTCAAAGGGATTGGCCAAAATCACCACGCCGCAGAGAATGGAGAGGGCGGCGCTCAGCGCTGGCAGCACCCAGCCGCCCACGCCCAGCCGCAGCCGATCCACCGACCACTGCACCTTCGCCACGCCGGAGACCAGGATCGCCAGGCCGTAGAAGAAGGAGAACACAGGGAAGGCGTTGATCAGCCACTCGGAATGGAACACCAGGACATAGCCGGCCACCAGGGAAAGCAGACCCCAGAGCAGCTTCCCGCTCCCCGCGGCCTCGACCGCCTCCATGCGGATATATCCGATGATGGAGAACACCGCGACGAAAAGCAGCACGATTCCCAGAGCCATCAGAATCCCGGCGGTAAAGCCCACAGGGTTCACCAGCAAAAGGACCCCCACCACCGCCTCGAACAGGCACAGCAGCAGGCTATTGGCGTTTTGTTTCAAAAAAGTCATTGCGTGAAACCTCCTTTGTAAATAAGAAATACTGTCATTATAGATAAAAGGACAGTGTATGTCAAGATGGAATTTGGAATAATTCAATATGAAAATCAATATATAAAAAAGCGGCACGCAATGCGTACCGCTTTTTTGTGTTGGCGTTACCTATTTTCCCGTGCAGTTACCCGCAAAGTATCGTCGGCGCGTGTGAGCTTAACTTCTGTGT
>CANRHF010000241.1 GCA_947630345.1 uncultured Oscillospiraceae bacterium
GTGAACGGCCGTGTCAAGACCTACGAGGCCATTGTCAAGGGTACCAACATCCCCACCCCCGGCGTGCCCGAGTCCTTCAAGGTCCTGGTCAAGGAGCTGCAGGCCCTGTGCCTGGACGTGCGGGTGCTGGATGAGAACGGCAACGAGATCGAGCTGAAGGACGACGAGGACGACGACATCGATTTTGCCGACAGCCGCAGCGAGCTGGTGGTGGACACCGACGAGGTGCTGGATTCCGGCTTCAACATCGACGAGGACGGCCCGGAGGATATTATGGACGTGTTCGGAGACGAGCTGGACAACCTGGATGATTCCGAAGCGTATGCGGACAACAACGAAGACTAAGGAGGCGTGATGAATGGCAGAAGCCACCTTTGATGCCATTAAGATCGGCATTGCTTCCCCGGAGATGATCCGGTCATGGTCCTACGGCGAGGTCAAGAAGCCGGAGACCATCAATTACCGCACCCTCAAGCCCGAGCGGGACGGCCTTTACTGCGAGCGGATCTTCGGACCCACCAAGGACTGGGAGTGCCACTGCGGAAAATATAAGAAGGTCAAATTCAAGGGCAAGATCTGCGACCGCTGCGGCGTGGAGGTCACCCGGGCCAAGGTCCGCCGGGAGCGGATGGGCCACATCGAGCTGGCCGCCCCCTGCAGCCACATCTGGTATTTTAAGGGGATCCCCTCCCGGATGGGTCTGATCCTGGACATTTCCCCGAAGGTACTGGAGAAGGTCCTCTATTTTGCCGCCTATATCGTCACCGATCCCGGGGATACCCCCCTGATGCTGAACCAGGTGCTTTCCGACAAGGAGTACCGGGAGATGCGGGAAAAGTACGAGGACGATTTCCAGGCCGGCATGGGCGCCGAGGCCGTCAAGCAGCTGCTGGAGCAGATCGACCTGGATCAGCTTTCCGAGCAGCTCCGCGCCGAGCTGAAAACCGCCTCCTCCCAGAAAAAGCTGCGGCTGGTCAAGCGCTTGGAGAGCGTGGAGGCCTTCCGGGAGTCCGGCAATAAGCCCAGCTGGATGATTATGGACGTTCTGCCCGTAATCCCGCCGGATATCCGGCCCATGATCCAGCTGGATGGCGGCCGGTTCGCCACCTCCGACTTAAACGACCTGTACCGCCGGGTGATCAACCGGAACAATCGGTTGAAGCGGCTGATGCAGCTCCACGCCCCGGATATCATCATCCGCAACGAGAAGCGGATGCTCCAGGAGGCGGTAGACGCCCTGATCGACAACGGCCGCCGGGGCCGGGCCGTCACCGGCGCCAACAACCGGGCCCTCAAGAGCCTGTCCGACATGCTCAAGGGCAAGCAGGGCCGGTTCCGTCAGAACCTGCTGGGCAAGCGGGTGGACTACTCCGGCCGGAGCGTCATCGTGGTGGGCCCGGAGCTGAAGCTCTACCAGTGCGGCGTGCCCAAGGAAATGGCCCTGGAGCTGTTCCGGCCCTTCGTCATGAAGAAGCTGGTGTCCGACGGGCTGGCCAACAACATCAAGTCCGCCAAGAAGATGATCGACAAGGGCAAGACTGAGGTTTGGGACGCCCTGGACGAGATCATTAAGGACCGGCCTGTGATGCTGAACCGGGCGCCGACCCTGCACCGACTGGGCATCCAGGCCTTTGAGCCCATCCTGGTGGAGGGCCGGGCGCTGAAGCTCCATCCCCTGTGCTGCACCGCCTTCAACGCCGACTTTGACGGCGACCAGATGGCCATCCATGTGCCCCTGTCCGCCGAGGCCCAGGCAGAGGCCAGAATGCTGATGCTTTCGGCCAACAACCTGCTCCGTCCCCAGGACGGCAAGCCGGTCACCGTTCCCACCCAGGATATGATCTTGGGCGCTTACTACCTGACCTACGTCCGCCTGGGCAAGGCGGAGATGGGCGCGGAGACGGTCTTCGTCACCGACGCCGGGGACACGGGCCTGCCCGTGAACGAGGTGGTGGACGCCGACGAGTTTGTGGCCGCCAACAAGAAGGCCAAGGCCGAGGGCACCGCCCCCGCCAAGTTCCGGCCCGTCCACAACTATTCCAGCGTGGACGAGGCCATCACCGCCTACGCCTCCGGCAACGTGGGCCTCCACGCCCCCATCCGGGTGCGCTACGGGAAAGAGATCGACGGCCGGATGGCGTATAAGATCATCGACGCCACCGTGGGCCGCCTGATCTACAACGAGCCCATCCCCCAGGATCTGGGCTTTGTGGACCGGAGCGTCCCCGGCAAGGAGTTCGACCTGGAGGTCAGCTTCCTGGTGGGCAAGAAGCAGCTGGGCAGCATCATTGACCGGTGCATCCGCCGCCACGGCTTCACCATCGCCACGGAGATGCTGGACCGGATCAAGGCCCTGGGCTACAAATACTCCACCAAGGGCGCCATTTCCGTGTCCATCGCGGACATGGTGGTGCCGGAGAAGAAGTACACCCTGGTAAAAGAGGCCGAGAACAAGGTGGTGGAGATCGAAAACTACTACCGCCACGGCTTCATCACCAACGACGAGCGCTACC